>NZ_JBFBBQ010000037.1:0-83462 GCF_040682775.1 Amycolatopsis sp. NPDC051106
AACAACGAGAGATTGCACTCTTCACGTGGCTATCGCAGTCCGGTAGCCTACGAATCAACACACGCCCACCTGTCCGCCTGACCGGGGCAAGCTCACTTGACAGTGACGGGGTGGGCGATGACAGCCCGGGAAGGCGCAGCCGCGGTCGCGCAGGTAGAGCGCGCGGCGGAGTGGGGTGGAGACCAGGCGGTGGTGACGGCCCAGGTCGAGAGGCTCACTCTTGGCGCCGAGGACTGCGGGGATGATTTTGCAGTCGCAGGCGTGGATGCGGGCTTCGGCGGCGGAGATGGTGCCGAGGTCGCCGAGCAGGGCTCGGCCGACGCTGGTCTTGGGTGTGGGGTTGAGGCTGGTTTGGCCAGCAGCGGGCGTGTTGGTGGTGCCGGTGTTGTCGAGCATGACCTGGCCGAGCCCGGCCTTGAGTGGGGTGCCGGTGTCGCCGAGTGCAGCCGGAGCGGCAGCGGGCGTGGTGCCGGTGTTGCCGAGCATGGCCTGGCCGATGCTCGACTTCAGGTCTGCCAACGACACCGCCACCATCACGTGGGCTCGTTCACCTGCCTGCATCGGCAGGTCTGGGGAGTTGAAGGCCAGGTCGATCGCGTCGGAGAAGGCGTCGCCGTAGCGTTCCAACGGCGAGCGTAAGTCTGGGCCCTCGTCGGGGCTGTGGCGTTGCGCCAGAGAGTCGAAGAGGGCGCTGGCTCGGGCGCCGGTCTCGTCGTCGAAACGGCCGTTCAGCTCCCAGAACCCGGTTCTCTTGCGGCGAAACGACAATTCGCGGCTGGGCTTGGCCGGTTCGGTCTCGTCGGGTGCAGCGCCATCAGGGTCGAGGTGGGCCAGGATGCGTGCGCCTAGGGCGGCGACCTGCTTGTACCCGGCTTCGGAGGCGAACGTGAGCAGGTGCTGCTCGGCGCCGTCGCGGTGCTCGGGCGGGATCTGGGTCATCACCCCGACGATCGTGTCGATCATCGGGCTGCTCAACCAACCCTCCGACGCAGCAGCGCCAGTAGCAGGAGCCAAAGCGGGGATAGGAGTGCCGTCGAGGGTGCGGCTCGGGGTGAGGGCGCGGGCTCGCTTGACCACGGTCTCGGCGGCGGACTTGGGGACGTCGGCGAGGTGTTCGAAAAGTCGCGCGACAGAACGGTATCCGAAGAGTTCCATGACACCGCGGGACTCGATTTCCGCGAGCAGAGTACCGATTTCAGCCTCGGCAGACCGCACAACAGTGAGCAGAGCGGAGATGCGGTCGGCCAAGGCCACCGCATCCGCTTGCCACACCGTTTCCCTGTCCATACAACAAGATTACCGAAGATCGAACGCATGTCATCACTCGATCAGGTGCGAACAAGACCGCGGCAGGGACACCGTTGCGTGGGGAATTGGCGCTCCGGCACCGAGCACCAAGCAACCATGCGAAGCGCCGATTTCCCACGCCCCGGCGAAGCCGTATCTCTAAGACTGCGGGTAGTGAACTCGATAACGCAAGTGAGTAACTCCAGACCCGGCAACAACCTCAACCTGCTCAAGCGAAGCGTTGGTGTCAAGCGAAGAGAAGTACCGAACCCCAGTCCCGAGAAAGACGGGAACGAGATCAACCCGAAGCTCATCGAGAAGCCCAAGGTTCAAGCACTGCTGAGCAATACTAGGCCCAGAGACCCCCACAGACCCATCGCCAGCAGCCAAAGCCAGCGAGACGGCCTCCGACACAGAGGAAACGAAAGTGAACGGCGCCAGATGAGAGGCAGGCCAATCTGAAGGAGGAGGCCGATGAGTGACGACGAAAGCGGCACCCCCACCAGGTGGATTGCCGCCCCAGCCGTGGGTGTGGTCGAACACCCGCCGCCCGCAGACGAACGCGCCATGGCGGACCGTGTCCAAAAAGGACCGCAAGTAGTCCGCGCTCGACGGAGACACGCGGAACGTCATCGGGTAGCCGACCATCGGCACCTCCACGTCTCCCGCGGTGTACCAGTCGAACAGCGGGCCCACCGAATCGTCGGGCCGCGCCACGAAACCGTCCAGTGACATGCAGAAGCTCGCGACGACGCCGGCCATTTCAGTCCGCCAGCACCTTGTCGAGACGCTCGTACGACTCCGTGATCCCGCGGCTCATCCCGCTCTCCAGCGCCGCGTCGCGCGCCTCGATCGAGGGGAACACCGAGTGGGTCACCATGCGCGTGCGGCCGCCGAGGTCGGTCAGCTCCATCGAGTCCAAGGTGACTTCGCCGGGTGCACCCAGGAACTCGAAAGTCTGGACGATCCGGTCGGCGCTCACCGTGTGGTAGACGCCGCGGAAGCGGTACTCGCCGCGCTCGTCGCGGTGGATGTAGTCGTAGCCGCCCCCTGAGCGGGCGTCGAACTCGACGATCTCCATCTTCATCCCGTGCGGGCCCAGCCAGCGCACGATCAGCTCCGGGTCCGTGTGCGCGCGCAGGACCGCCGACGGCGGGGCCGCGAACTCGCGGGTGATCTCGATGAACGGCGTTCCGGGCTGCGCGGTGATCGTCGTGCTCATGGCGTTTCCTCCAGGTTTTCCAGGACGGCATCGAGCCGCCGGTAGCTGCGTTCGGTGGCCAGCCGGTACGTGTCGATCCAGCTGGTGAGGGCTTCGAGGGCGGACGGCACGAGGTGGCACGGCCGGCGCTGCCCGTCGCGGCTGCGCGTGATCAGCCCGGCCTGCTCCAGCACCTGGATGTGCCGGGAGACCGCCTGCTTCGTGATCGCGAAGGGCTCGGCCAGCTCGTTGACCGTCGCTTCGCCGCGGGACAGCCGCGCGATCAGCGCCCGGCGGACCGGGTCGCCGAGGGCGGTGAACGCCCGGTTCAATGCCTCCTCGTCAACCGGCATCTTTATCAACCAATCTGTTTATCAAGTGATCTGTTGAATATAGCGCGACTGTCAAGACCCCTGCCGAAAGTCGGGGGTGACCGACGTCGTCCGGCAGCGGCCGGTAGCCCCGCCCGGTCCCTACGGTGACCCGCATGACCAGGCTTTTCCTCGTGCTCGCCACGCTCCTGCTCGGCACCGCGACGCCGGCGGCCGCCGCAACGAACGACGACATCGACGGGTACGTCCGTGCCTACCTCGACCACACGGGCCTGCCCGGCGCCGCGGTTGCTGTCACCCGTGGGGGTGACGTCGTTCGCGTCGCGGGCTACGGCCACGACGCCTCGGGCGCGCCCCTCACCGCGTCGACCCGGCTGCCGATCGCGTCGCTGAGCAAGTCGATGACGGCCTTCGCGGTGCTCCAGCTCGTCGAAGCCGGCCGGATCGAGCTCGACGCGCCCGTGCCGCGCTACCTGCCCGAGTTCCGGCTCGCCGACCCGCGCGGCGCGCGGATCACCGTCCGGATGCTGCTGGACCAGACGTCCGGGATGGCCGACTCCGCGTTCCCCGACTTGAAGCTGCCGCAGCCGCACACCCTCGCCGAAGCGGTCGGACGCCTGCGTGACGCGGGGTTGGCGAGCGAGCCCGGGGCGGAGTTCCACTACCACAACCCGAACTACGAAGTGGCCGCCCGGATCGTCGAGGTCGTGGCCGGGCAGCCGTTCGCGGAGTACCTGCGGACGCGGCTGTTCGCCCCGCTCGGGATGACGTCGAGCGCCACCGTCGACGCGCCGCCGACCGGGACCGGCGGGTACGTCCGGGCCTTCGGGTTCGAGGTCCCGGTGACCGAACCGGACTGGTTCACCGGCGGCAGCCACGGCGTCCTCACCACCGCCGAGGACCTCGCGAAGTGGCTGGCGGCGCAGCGGGACGGCGGCGGCGTGCTGGCCCCGGCGTCGAACGCGCTGGCGCACACCCCGGCGCCCGGCCGGGACTACGCGCTGGGCTGGACCGTCCGGGCGGGTCAGGTGGCGCACACCGGCGAGTGGTTCAGCCACACCGCGGCGCAGATCCTGCTCCCGGACGGCTACGGCGTCGCGGTGGTGACGCCGATGGGGATGGCGCTGGACAACGAGGCCGAGCTGCTGGCCCAGGGCCTCGCGACGCTGGTCCAGGGCGGTTCGCCGGAGCCCGCGCTGCCCGCCGGGGTGGTCGCCGACCGGGTGCTCGCGGCGCTGGCGCTGATCACCGTGGGCCTCGCGGTCGTGGGTGTCCGGCGGGCCCGGCGGAAGCCCCGCTGGTGGCGGGTCGTGCCGCCGGTGCTGCCGCTCGTCCCGCTCGTATTCCTGCCTCAGCTGCTCGGGGTGGTATTCGCCGGAAGACGGGGTACCTACGCCCAAGTGCTCTACGTCTGGCCGGGCCTCGTGGCCGTGCTCGGCGTGGTCGCACTGGCGGGCTTGACCGTGGCGGTGGCGAGGGCGCGGGCTCTCGTGAGTGGCACGCGAGGCCGTAACCAGGAAGAATCGGGCGAAACGAGGGGAGACGCCCAGTGGGCATCGGCAAACAGGCGAAGAGGATCTCGATCGTGGTGGCGGGCGGCGTCCTGCTGGTGGTCGGGGTGCTGCTGCTCGTCCTGCCCGGCCCCGGCCTCCTGCTCGTGCTGGCGGGGCTGCTGCTGCTCGCGTCGGAGTTCCCGGCGCTCGAGCGGTACGTCGACCCCGTGCGCGACCGCGCGATGAAGGCGGCCGAGGACAGCGTGTCCTCGCCCCTGCGGATCGCCGGCTCGGTCTTGGCGGGGCTGGCGCTGCTGGCGGCGGGGATCGTCTGGGGCACGGTCAAGTCGCTGCCGTTCAGCGGCTGGAGCACCGGATCGAGCCTGATCCTGTCGTCGGTGATCCTCTTCGCGCTGCTGATCTGGAGCTACCGGCGGGTCAAGAACCGCCGGGAGGCCGCCCACAGCGGCTGAGGAGGATACTGTCGGCGCCATGAGCGCCGGATTCCAGCGAGCCCGGCGGCCCGAGCAGATCGAGGCGCGCCGCACCGCGATCCTCGGCGCCGCGCGAGAGCTCCTGGGCGAGCGCCCGGTCGCCGACATCAGCCTGCGGGAGCTCGCCTGCCACGTCGGGCTCGCGAAGTCCAATGTGCTCCGCTACTTCGACAGCCGCGAGGCGATCTTCCTCGAAGTCCTCGACACGGCGTGGACGGCGTGGCTCGACGACCTCGAAGGAAAGCTCGGCGACCCGGCACCGGCGGATCCCGGCTTCGCGCGCGAAGAGCGTGTCGCGGGCAAGATCGCCGCGACGCTGGCCGAGCGGCGGTTGCTGTGCGAGCTGATCAGCGCGATGGCGCCGGTGCTGGAGCGCAACATCTCGCCGGAGTTCGCCCGCAGCTTCAAGGGCCGCGCGGCGGCCAGCACCGAGCGGCTCGGCGCGCTGGTCCGGACGCGGGTGCCGGAGCTGTCGGCCGACGGCGCCCGGCAGTTCGCCCTCGGCGTGGTGATCCTCGTGTCGGGGGCGTGGCCGTACGCCAACCCGACCGACGCCGTCGCGGCGGCCACGGCCGAGCTGGGCGGGGCGCCGTCGTTCGCGGCCGGGCTGGCCGAAGGGCTCACGAACCTGCTGGCCGGGCTCGTCGCGCGGCGGCGGTGACGATGTCGGTGTTCTCGAGCACGGGCTTCTCGTAGCCGTTCTCGGCGACTTCCAGCATCGCCAGGCCGAGCTCCCGGTTGGTCGTCACGAAGCGGGGGAACAGCCGCCGCAGCACCGGGTACAGCGGCATCGCGACGCGGTAGAGCGTCCGGTACAGCGTGGTCTTCGACGTGATCCCGTGCAGCGGCTGGATGTAGCCGGGGCGGACGGAGAACGTCCGCAGCGGCAGCTTCGCCAGCGCGTTCTCGGTGGCGCCCTTGACGCGCGCCCAGCGAACGCGGCCGCGTTCGGTGCTGTCGGTGCCGGCACCCGAGACGTACACGAAAGTGGTGTCCGCCGGCAGTTTCCGGGCCACCGAAAGGGTGAGTTGGTAGGTGATCCGCTCGTACTCCTCCGGCGCCACGCCGACCGACGACACCCCGAGGCAGAAGAAGCACACGTCGTACCCGGTGATCGGCTCGAGGGCAAAGAGGTCCTCCTCGACGCGTTCGGCCAGCTTCGGGTGGTCTTCGCCGAGGGCGGAGCGGCCGATCGCGAGCACGGCCTCGACCCGGTCGTCGAGCAGGCACTCGCGCAGCAGGCCCTGCCCGACCATGCCGGTCGCGCCGAACAGCACGGCCCTCATCGATCGGCCACCGGCAGCAGCCCGCGCTCCCCGAAGACCTTCTTCGCCACCGCCGTTGCGTTCAGCGCCCGCGGGAACCCGCAGTAGGCGGCCGACTGCAGCAGCGCCTCGACGATCTCGGAAGGGGTGAGCCCGGCGTTGAGCGACGCGTTGACGTGCACCTCCAGCTGCGGCTCGCAGCCGCCGAGCGCGGTCAGCATGCCGAGCGTGACGAGCTGCCGATCGCGCGGCACGAGCTGCGGCCGCGTGTAGATCTCGCCGAACCCCCAGGAAACGAGGCTGTCGGCCAGCTTCGGCGAGATGTCGGCGAGACCGTCGAGGACGCGCTGGGCGGTCTCTTCACCGTTGAGGTCGGTCAGGGCCTGGTGGCCGCGGGCGAAGCGATCATCGGTCATGCCGGCGACGGTAGCGGCTGGAGTGGGCTCCAGGGCAACCGGCGGAGGGCCGCACCGGGGAGTTCCCGGTGCGGCCCCACGTCAGACGGCGTTCGTCTTCCGGCTCGCCACCGCGTTCGGATCGACGTAGTAGCTCGTGTACGACGTGTCCGTGCGCTGGCCTGCCGCGTTGGCGCTCCACGCGTCCACGTACAGCCAGATCTTCGTGTCGGTCGCCGGGGCGGTGAACTCGAACGTCCCCGTGCCGTCGGCGCCCGGCTGGACCACCACGTCCGGACCCGTCTCGCCGTTCGGCCGGATGTGGTAGCCGTACGCGGCCAATCCCGGCTGGACCGGCGTCAGCGTGCAGTGGACCAGCTGGCCGGGCCGCAGGTTGCCCTCCCCGTCACACGTGAGCGGCGGGGCGGCGGACTTCGGGTAGAAGCGGTAGTAGCCCGCCGCGTGCGAGTTCGAGCCGTCGGCGAACGTGCTCGTCACGTCGAGGTACTGCGTATCGGTGCTGAGCGGCGTCAGGGTGACGCTCGCCGTGCCGTCCGGCCCCGCCGGCACCGTGACCGGCGCCGCCTGGAGGTACGTGTACGTGTAGCTCACGACGCCGGGAAGCGCCGACGAGAACGTGAACGTGCCCGGCGTGGTGACGTAGCCGCCTTCGCAGCACTCGGGGAAGTCGGTGCTCGTGATGGTGGGCCCGTCCGAGCCGACTTGGACCTCCTCTTCGTTCGTCGCCGACGTGAGCCCGGCCGCGGTCGTCGTGTACACCTGGATCGTGTGGTGCCACGGCTGGTCCGGGACGATCGTGACCTGGGCCGTGCCGTCCGGTCCCACCGGGACGGTCACCGGCTCGCCGTAGTCCCAGTCGTAGGTGAACGACGTCGACCCCGGCAGCGTGGCGTGCAGCGTGAAGACGATCGGCCGGCCGACCATGGTGCCGGCCGGGACGTCGACCACGGGCAGGCCGCGGTCGATGTCGAGCGCCCCGCCGCCCTCGCCGGACAGGTTCCCGTTCGTCATCCGCGCCCGGACGGAGACGTTGTAGCGCTTGGTGACGTCGGTCGGGGTGACGGTGATCGCCGCGGTGCCGTCCGGGCCCGCGGGCAAGGTGACCTCCGGGCCGCCGTCGATCTTGTAGAGGTACTCGGTGGCACCGTCGGCGCCGTGCGGGCCGAAGGTGCACTGCCGGGTTTCGCCCAGGAAGGCCCGGGCCGGGGTACAGGTCATCGAAGGACCGTTGCGGGCCACGAAGAACCGGTAGTCGCCCGACGGTCCGTAGTTCCCGGCGGCGTCGAGGCCGTACGCGGACATGCTGATCGGGCCGTCCGTCTTCGGGGTGTACCGGACGGTGGCCTTGCCGCCGGGCCGGTCGGTCGCGACGTAGCCGCTGTCGGTGTAGCCGGCCTGCCACCGGAAGCCGGTGATCTGGGTGTCGCCGCCCGCGTCGAGGGTGAAGTCGCCGGGGATGCCGACGCCGCCCTTGCCGGGCACCTCGTACACGTAGTCGGTCGAAGTGATCACCGGTGCCGTGGCGGGCGGGGTGAAGTCGGTGGTGAACCGGCAGGTTTCGCTCCACGGGCTCGCGGCCAGGCTGTCCTTCGCCCGCACCTGCCACGCGTAGGTGACGCCGTCCGCGAGCTGCGTGTCGGGGTCGAAGTACGCGCCGGAGCCGTAGACGTCGTCCGTGCCGGTCGCGCGCTGCTCGGGGTGGTCCACCGGCCACCAGGCGAACTCGGCCGAGAAGCTGTAGTCGTCGGGGTCGCTGACGGTGGCCGACATCGCGGCGCCGCCGTGGCGGACGAGCGGCGTTTCCGCGCAGGCGTGCGTGCCGGTCTTCAACGCGGTGGGCGTCGCGGGCGGCTGGTTCTTCTGCATGCTGACGTACAGCAGCGGCCGGTACGTCCGGCCGAACCGCGGGTTGTACTGCTGGCTGTCGGGCAGCCGCAGCACCATCGTCAGCGAAGTCCGGCCGGCGTCGATCGCCTGCTGCAACGCGGTTCCGGCGTCCCAATCGAGGTAGTCCGACGGGCAGACGTCGAGACTGCCCGGGCCGGCCAGCTTGGTCAGCTCGCGGGGCTGGTCGTTCCAGGTCGGCGCCTTCTTCGCCGGCGCCGTGACCCACAGCTCGGTGCCGCGCGGCGCCGAGCAGTCGGTGACCGCGGTCTCCCGGCCGGACAGCTCCGCGTAGAGCACCTTGGCGCCGCGCAGCCCGGAGAGGTCGAAAGTGAAGTAGGACTTCGCAACGTGCTTCTTGCCGTGGTCGAGCTTCGCGCCGATCGGCGCGTCGCCGGCCGGATCGGCGAAGTTCTTGTCAGGCTGGGCCGAATCGATGTACGACCACGACGTCGACTGGATCGACGTGTACTCCGTGGCCGAAGCCGGGAGCGCCGTCCCGGCCAGGATCAGCGCCGTCGTGACGGCCAGGACGCCCGCTCTGGCGGGCAGGAACGATCTTCGAGAGCCCAAAAGGCTCACCCCCTGAATGCGAAACCCGGGGACCGCGATCGCGGTCCCCGGGCCCAACACGCTTCAGGAGTGTTTCCGGTTGCCTACTTACCGCTCGAATACAGCGCGCTCACGTCCGCGTCGGACAGCGCCCGGTCGTAGACGTGGACCTGGTCGACCGCTCCGTTGAGGTAGTCGACCGGGCCGCCGCCGTACTTGCCGCGGCCGATCACCGTGTGGCCCGTCGACGCGTCGCCGAGGCAGACGCTCTTCGTGGCCGCCAGCTGCCCGTCCACGTACAGCTTCAACGTGCCCGAAGCCGCGTCGCGGACGCCGACCACGTGGTACCAGCGGTTCGGCTCCGGCGCCGTGGGCGCCAGGGCCCGCGTGCCCACGAAGCTCATCGCCAGCCGGTGGTCCTGACCGGAGTACTGCAGGAAGAACGCGCTGGTGCTGGCGCCGTCCTGGCTGACGATCGTCTGGAAGCCGTCACCCACGGCGTTGAACTTGACCCACGCCGCCGCGCTGTAGCTGCCTTCGGTGTTCACCAGGGACGCGCCCGTGTCGGCGTACTGGCCCGACCCGTTCACCGCCAGCGCCGAACCGCTCTTGCCCGCGGTCCAGGACGCGCCGCCGACGAGCGTGGCGTCGTGGTCGCCGACGGCGTCCGCGGCCACGGTGCCGGTGTTCTCGTCGAACGGGTACGCGGCGATGCCGTCGATCCCCGGCGTGCCCGCGGGCACCGGAGGACCGGACGTCACCGGAGCACCCGTCGCGCCCTTGATCACCGCGAGGTTCGCCGCGCGGACCGCCGCGAAGTCCATCTTCTTCACCTGCCGGTCGTAGGTGAAGAAGCCGTTGACCTCCTTCTCGACGTCGGTGGTCTGCGTGTAGACGCCGGCCGAGACGCCGCACCGCTGGGCGACCAGCAGCAGGCGCTGCTGGAGCTCGCCGTAGCGCCGGGTCAGCGTCGCGCTGTCGGGCTCCATCTCGTAGGCGAAGCTGCCCGCCGGGTCGAACTCGTGCCCGGCGACCTTCAGGCCGAGACCGCCGTACTCGCCGTCGACGGCCGCTCGAGTGCCGGTCTGCACCGGCGTTCCGGGCCCGGTGTAGGTATGGTCGTCGTAGATGTCACCCTTGCCGCTGTCCGGTTCGGACCGGCAGCAGTTGACGCCGGATTCGGCGTTCACCAGCCGCGAGGGATCCCACGACTTGACCTCGTCGGCGATGCGGCCGACCTCGTAGTCGCCCCAGCCTTCGTTGAACGGCACCCACGTGACGATCGACGGGAAGCTGCGGTGCTGGCCGATCATCCGCTTCATCTCGGACTCGTAGTTGACGCGCGACGCCGCCGACGGCTCGACGTCGTCCTTCATCGCCGGCATGTCCTGCCACACCAGGAGACCCAGCTTGTCGGCGTAGTAGTACCAGCGGTCCGGCTCGACCTTGATGTGCTTGCGCACCATGTTGAAGCCGAGCGCCTTCTCCTGCTCCAGGTCGAACTTCAGCGCCGCGTCGGTGGGCGCGGTGTAGATGCCGTCCGGCCAGAACCCCTGGTCGAGCGGGCCGACCTGCATGACGAACTTGCCGTTGAGCAGCATCCGCTGCTTGCCGTCGGCGGTCTTGCCGACGCTGATCGACCGGATGCCGAAGTACGAACCGACCTCGTCCCCGCCGGACAGCCGCACGCGCAGGTCGTAGAGGAACGGGTCGTCCGGCGACCACAGGTGCGGCCGGTCCACCTTGAGCTTCAACGGCTTGTTCGCGTCGCCGGACACGCGCCCGACCGGGCGGCCGTGGTCGTAGGCGACGGCTTCGACGCGCTGCTTCACCGGCCCGCCGACCACGGCGTTCACCGTGACCGACCCGGAAGCCACGTCCGGGGTGACGTCGAGCCGGTCGATGCGCGCGGACGCCACCGGTTCCAGCCACACGGTCTGCCAGATCCCGGAGGACGGCGTGTAGAAGATGCCGTCACCGGGCTGGCGCTGCTTGCCGATCGGCTGCCCGCCCTGGTCGTTCGGGTCGGCGACGCCGACGACGACCTCCTGGGCCTTGGCCGTGGTCAGCGCGTCGGTGACGTCGACCGACCACGCGTCGTACCCGCCGGTGTGGCGGCCGACGGTCTTGCCGTTGACGATCACCGTCGTGTCGTAGTCGACGGCCTGGAAGTGCAGCAGCAGCCGCTGCCCGCCCTTGCCGACCTGCCAGTTCTTCGGGACCTCGAAGGTGCGGCGGTACCACATGTTCGTTTCGTGGCGCATGATCCCGGACAGCGCGGACTCGACCGGGTACGGCACGAGGATCCGCTCGCCGAGCGTCTTCCCGATGGGCGCGGCCTCGCCCGGGGTCGCCTTGGCGAACTCCCAGACGCCGTTGAGGTTCTGCCACTTGTCGCGGGTCAGCTGCGGGCGCGGGTAATCGGGCAGGGCGTTCGTGGGCGAGACGTCCTTCGTCCAGGGCGTCGAGAGCGGCGGGGTGAGCCGTTGCCACTGGGGTGCGTCGGCGGCGCTCGCCGCGGGGGCGGTGCCGAGGCCGGCGACCGCGACGGCGAACGCGGCGGCCGCGGTCAGCCATCTCCGGGTTTTTCGGGCAGGGCGGAACATCGTTGAGACCTCCTGTGGGGGGACGGGGCTCAGCGGGTTCGGGAACGCGCCAGCAGGCGCTGGATCACCACGACGACGAGCAGGAAGGCCCCGCTCACCACCGTCTGGTAGTTGGAGTCGAGGGTGCCGATCTGGTTGATGACGTTCTGGATCAGCGTGCGCAGCAGCACGCCGACGAGGGTGCCGATGATCGTCCCGGCACCGCCGGTGAGCAGCGTGCCGCCGATGACGACGACGGAAATCGTGTCGAGTTCGGTGCCGACGCCGATCACCGTGACGCCGGACTGCAGGTACGCGGCGGTGAGGACGCCGGCGAACCCGGCGAGCGCGCCGCTGAGCGTGTAGAGGCTGATCTTGGTGCGGGCCACCGGAAGCCCCATCAGCAGCGCGGACTGCTCGGCGCCGCCGATGGCGAACACCGACTGGCCGAACCGGGTGCGGCGCAGCAGCAGGCCGCCGAGCGCGAACAGGATCAGCGTCAGGTACACCGGCACGCCGACGCCGAAGATCGTGCCCTGGCCCAGCCAGAGGAACGCCGAGCCCGGGTCCACTTTGTACGTCGTCGCGCCTTCGGACGTCAGGGCCAGCAGCAGACCCCGGGCGAACAGCAGGGAAGCGAGCGTGACGATGAACGGCGCCATCCCGGTGCGCGCGATGAGCACGCCGTTGACGAACCCGATCAGCGAGCACACCGCCAGCGGCAACAGGATCGCGACGACGAGCCCGTACTGCGCGCCGTACGCGGCGAGGACGCCGCCGAGCGCGTAGTTCGAGCCGACCGACAGGTCGATGCCGCCGGAGATGATCACGAACGTCATGCCCAGCGCGATCACCGCGAGGAACGAGCCCTGCAGCACGAGGCTGCGCAGGTTGTCCGCGGTGCCGAAGTGCGGGAAGGCGAACCAGGCGGCGGCGATGCCGAGCACGAGCACGACGGCCGCGCCCTGACGCTGCAGGACACCGGCGAACGCGGCGCCCGACGCGCTCGTCTGGCTGGTGGTGGCGGTCATCGGCTGCTCCGCTCGCGCGCGACGTAGACCGCGACGACGATGATGGCCGCCTGGACCATCTGCGCGGTGGAGTCCGGCAGGTTGTGCTTGATCAGGGTGGCTTGGACGAGCTGCATGAGCAGCGCGCCGAATACGGTGCCGAGCACGCGGACCCGGCCGCCGGTCAGCGGCGTGCCGCCGACGACCACCGCGGTGATCGCCGACAGCTCCATGAGCAGGCCGACGTCGCTCGGGTCGCTGGCGCCCAGCCGGGACGTCGCCAGCACGCCGGCCACCGCGGCCAGTGCCCCGGAGATGACGTAGACGCTGATGAGCACGCGCTTCACCGGCAGGCCGGCCAGGGTGCTGGCGGGGCGGTTGCCGCCGACCGCGACCAGGTGCCGCCCGAACGTCGTGCGCTGCACGACCAGCCCGGCCAGCACCGCGAGCACGCCCGCGACGATCACCATGACCGGGACGCCCAGGAAGTCGCCGGTGCCCAGTTCCAGGAACTCCGGGTTGCGCACCTGGACGAGCTGGCCGTGGGCGATGACCAGGGCGAGCCCCCGGCCGCCCACCAGCAACGCCAGCGTCGCGATGATCGGCTGGATTCCCAGGTAGGCCACCAGGTAGCCGCTGAACAGGCCGGAGACCACGCCCGCGATGATGGCGACGATGATCGCCGTCAGCGGGCCCGCGCCCAGGTAGAGCGGGATGAGCGCGGCGGAGATCGCCATCACCGAGCCGACCGACAGGTCGATGCCCTCGGTGCCGATCACCAGCGCCATGCCGAGCGCGACGATGCAGACCGGCGCCGCCTGCACGAGCTGGGTGCGGAAGTTGGCCGCGGACAGGAAGTTCTCGGTGAACGCGATGTTGAACAGCAGCAGCACGACGACGGCCAGGTAGACGCCGTAGTTCTGCAGCCACGCCGTGACTTTCGCGCGGTCCGGGGCTTTCGTCAGGGTGGCGCTAGACATCGTTGTCAGCCTCGGCTGCGATCGCGGTCAAGACGTTCTCCTCGGTGATGCGGTCGCCGGTCAGCTCGCCGACGACCGAGCCGTCGCGCAGCACGACCACGCGGTCGGAGCCGTCGATCAGCTCTTCCAGCTCGGACGAGATGAGCAGCACGCCGAGCCCTTCCTGCGCGAGCTCGTCGATCAGCGCCTGGACCTCGGCCTTGGCGCCGACGTCGATGCCGCGCGTGGGTTCGTCGAGCAGCAGGATCTTCGGGCCGGTGGCGAGCCAGCGGGCGAGCAGCACCTTCTGCTGGTTGCCGCCGGACAGCTCGGACACCTTCTGCTCCGGGCCGGCCGCCTTGATCCGCAGGCGGTCCATGAAGATCTTGACGACCTTGTCCTGCTTGGCCTTGCTGACCAGGCCGAACGGCGAGAGCGTCGGCAGCGCGGCGAGCACGATGTTCTCGCGGACCGACAGGTTCGGGATGATCCCGTCGGTCTTGCGGTCCTCGGCCAGCAGCGCGATCCCGGCCCGCATGGCGGCGGCGATCTTGCCCTTCTTGAGCGGTTTCCCCGCGAGCAGCACGGATCCGCCGTCGAGGGGGAAGGCCCCGACGATGGCCCGCGCGGTCTCGCTGCGGCCGGAGCCGAGCAGCCCGGCGAGACCGACGACCTCGCCGGGCCGGATGCTCACCGAGACGTCGTGCAGCTTCCGCATGCCGGACAGGTTTTCCGCCTTCAGCAGCGGTTCACGCTCGACATCGTGTTCCTCGCCGAACGCCGTGACGCCCTCTTCGCGGATCTGCTTGATCTCCCGGCCGAGCATCTTGGACACGAGCTCGATGCGCGGCAGGGTGGCCAGCGGTCCACTGTGGACGACCCGGCCGTCGCGCAGCACGGTGACGCTGTCGCAGACCCGGTACAGCTCGTCCATCCGGTGGCTGACGTAGACGATCGCGATGCCTTCGGCGTGCAGCCGGTTCAGCACCTCGAAGAGCGTCTCGACCTCACGCGGCTCGAGCGACGACGTCGGTTCGTCCATGATGACGACCTTGGCGTCGGTCGAGACCGCGCGGGCGAGGGCGACCATCTGCTGCGCGCCGACGCCCAGCGTGTGCAGCGGGCGCTTGACGTCGTCGTCGATGCCGTAGCCCTTGAGGAGCTCGCGGGCGTCGGCGTACATCTTGGACCAGTCGACGAGCCCCGCCTTGGTGCGCGGCTCGCGGCCGAGGAAGACGTTGCCGGCGATGCTCATCAGCGGGACGAGGTTGACCTCCTGGTAGATCGTGGAGATCCCGGCCCGCTGCGCGTCGATCGGCCGCTTGAACGTCACCGGCTCGCCGAGGTGGCGCACCTCGCCCTCGTCGGGCTGGTAGACGCCGGTGAGCACCTTGATCAGCGTGGACTTGCCCGCGCCGTTCTCGCCGACCAGCGCGTGCACCTCGCCCGGTCGCAGCGCGAAGCTGACGTCGTCGAGCGCGAGGGTGCCGGGGAACCGCTTGGTCACCCCGGCCACCTCGAGCACCGGTGCGGTCGTCATGGCGACGTCCTCCTCGGTGGCTGCGGTCATCAGTACGCGTTCCCGACCTTCTGCGCGGCGTTGGTCTCGTCGTACTGGTCGTCGGTGATCACGACGCTCGCCGGGATGGCCTCGCCGTTCTCGAACTTCTGCAGCGTCTGGAAGGCCAGCGGGCCGAAGCGCGGGTTGGACTCGATCACGGCGTTGTAGCTGCCGTCGGCGATGAGCTGCACGGCGTTGCGGGTGCCGTCGATCGAGACGACCTTGACGTCCTTGCCGGGCGCCTTGCCGGCGGTCTTCAGCGCGTTGACCGCGCCGACGCCCATCTCGTCGTTCTCGGCGTAGACCGCGGTGATGTCCGGGTGGCTCTGGATGAGCTGCTCCATCACGGACTGGCCCTTGGACCGGTCGAACTCACCGGTCTGCTCGGCGACCACGGACAGCCCCGGCGTCTTCGCGAGCTCGTCCTTGAAGCCCTGGGTGCGGTCGGTGGTCACGTTGTTGCCGGACGAGCCGAGCAGGATCGCGACCTTGCCGGTGCCGCCTGTCGCCTTCGCCATGGCCTGCGCCGCGCGCTTGCCCTGCTCGACGAAGTTCGAGCCGATGAAGGTCAGGTAGTCGGTGCACGGCTGCGACGTCACCTTGCGGTCGATGGTGACGACCGGGACCTTCTTGGCCTTCGCCGCGTCGAGCGCGGGCTGGAGGCCGTCGGAGTTCAGCGGCGCGACGACGAGCAGCTGGGCGCCGCGGTCGAGCATCGACTTGATGTCGCTGATCTGCTTGTTGAGGTCGCTCTGGGCGTTGGTGACGAGCAGCTTGTCGCTGGCGATGCCGAGCTTGGCGGCTTCGTCGCGAATGGACTGCGTCTCGGCGATCCGGAAGGGGTTGGCTTCCTTTTCGGACTGTGAGAAACCGACAACCGCGGTCTTCAGGTCGACCTTGGCGTAACCGGTCTTTTCGAGCGTGCAGCCGTCGGCGGACGGCGCGACGGACTGCGCGGACGCGGCCGGCCCGCCGCCGCTGGAGGGGGCGGCCGGGGTCTCTTCGCGGCTGGTGCAGGAGGTCAGGGTGAGCGCGGCGGCGGCCGCGGTGACCAGGACCAGGCGGGGACGGGTGGACAGAGGCACGGTGACTCCTCGGGCAGCGACGGTGGTGGCCCGCTCACCGGGGTGATCGGAGTCACCGCGGGAGCCTTGAGGTACTTTTTACATCGTTGGAACAACGTTGTAAACCGGCAAATTCTCGCTATGCTGCGTGCTCACCACCTGAGAAGGAGCCGCCCGTGACCGTGACGCTCAAGGACGTCGCCACGCTCGCCGGAGTGTCGGTGAAGACGGTGTCGAACGTGGTGAACGGCTACGCCTTCGTCAAGCCGGAGAACCGCCGGCGGGTCGAGGAAGCCCTCGCCGCGACCGGGTACCGGCCCAACGTGGGCGCGCGCAACCTGCGTCGTGGCCGCACGGGGTTCCTGGCGCTGATGGTGCCGGAGCTGTCGATCCCGTACTTCGGCGAGCTGGCGGGCCTGGTCATCACGGCGGCGCAGAAGCGCGGCTGGAGCGTCCTGATCGAGCAGACCCAGGGGACGCGCTCACGGGAGCGCGAGACGCTGTCGTCGCTGGGGCCGCACCTGGTCGACGGCGCGCTGGTGCACCCGGAAGCCCTGGAGGCGGCGGATTTCCCCTCACCGGGGGAGATCCCGCTGGTGATGCTGGGCGAGCACGCGGTCGACGTGCCGATCGACCACGTGGCGATCGACAACGTCCTGGCGGCGCAGACGGCGGTGTCCCATTTGGCCTCTTTGGGGCGCACGCGGATCGCGGCGATCGGGCGCAATCCGGCGCGTGGGACGTCTTCGCAGCGGTTGGCGGGGTACCGCACGGCGTTGTCCGCGGCCGGTCTGTCCTATTCGGACGCATTGGTGGCCCCGGCGGAGAAGTGGCACCGGTCGGTGGGAGCGGCGGCGATGCGGTCGTTGCTGGCTCTTCCGTCGCCGCCGGACGCGGTGTTCTGCTTCAACGACCTGCTGGCGATCGGCGCGCTCCGGGCGGTGGCGGAGCTGGGGCTCCGGGTGCCGGAGGACGTGGCGATCGTGGGGTTCGACAACAACGAAGAGAGCGCGTTTTCGTTGCCGGCGCTGACGACGATCGCCCCGGACAAGACGGCGTTGGCCGAGGCGGCGATCGACCTGGTGCACCGGCGCATCACGGGGGACAAGGCCTTGCCGGCGCAGGACATCCAGACGCCGTTCGCGCTGGAGATCCGGGAGAGCACCCGGGGTGCGAGCGCCTGATCAACAGGGTGCGACGGCGCCGGTTTCGCCGGCCGCGCACCAGCCGGGGTGGGTGGCGAGCCAGGCGTCCCGCTCGCGTTCGACGTCCTGCTGCGAGAGCCCGCGGGCGGCGTTCAGGCAGCTGCCGGTCTGGCAGTCCGCGGCGTTGGGCCGGGTGGTCTTGGGCGCGGCCTTCGCCTTGGTGACCACGCTGGTCACCGTCGTGGGCACGGTTTCGGTCGTGGTGGCCGTGACGGTCACGGGCTCGGCGGTGACCGTGGCCGGCACCGGCGGCGGAGTCTGCGCGGCGGGCGCGGCTGCGCAGCCGCCGAGCACCACGGCGATGGCCAGGATCGCGGTGGCGGTAGCTAAGCGGTGCATGTTCAGAACCTTCGGGTGCGGCGGACGATCTACCCACTCTCCGCTCCGGACAGGCGAAGTCGCCAGGGCCGTTGGACCCGAGCCAACGCGGAGTCGGCGCACCCGGACGGTCGGTTCGCGTACCTGGACGGTCGGCTCGCGTACCTGGACGGTCGGTTCGCGTGCCCAGAGGGTCGGTGCGGCGGGCGAGCCCGCGCTACTTCTAACTGGTCCGGAACGGATCCGAAACTGTCGGGGGTGGCGGTTAGGTTCGGGGCATGCTGACCACGTTGGCCGTCGAAAACTACCGCTCGCTGCGTGACCTCGTGCTGCCGCTGTCCGGGCTGACCGTCGTCACCGGGCCGAACGGCAGTGGCAAGTCGAGCCTGTACCGCGCGCTGCGGCTGCTGGCCGACGCCTCGCGCAACGGCGCCGTGGCGGCGCTCGCCCGTGAAGGCGGGCTGCCGTCGACGCTGTGGGCCGGCCCGCAAAACGGGGCGCGCCCGGGCAAGCCGGTCCAGGGCACCGTGCGCACCAAGCCGGTCGGGCTGCGGCTGGGGTTCGCGGGCGACGAGTTCGGCTACGCGCTCGACCTGGGCTTGCCGGTGCCGGGCGAGACGATGTTCAACCTGGACCCGGAGTTCAAGCGGGAGGCGGTGTGGGCGGGGCCGGTCCTGCGGCCGGCCGCTCTGCTGGCCGACCGCGCGGGCCCGGTGGTGCGCACCCGGGTCGAGTCCGGCGGCTGGGGTGACGAGCGGTTCGAGATCCGGCTGTCCGACAGCATGCTGAGCGAGTTCGCGGACCCGCGGGCGTGCCCGGAGCTGGTCGTGGTCCGCGAGCGCATCCGTTCGTGGCGGTTCTACGACCACTTCCGCACGGACGCGTCGGCCCCGGCCCGCCGGTCCGTGGTGGGGACCCGCACGTTCGTCCTTTCCCACGACGGCGCGGATCTGGCGGCGGCGTTGCAGACCATCATGGAAGTGGGCCGCGCCGCGGAGCTGGAGTCGGTGGTCGACGCGGCGTTCCCGGGGTCCCGGGTTTCGATCGTCTCCCAGGACGACGGCCTGCTGTCGGTCCGCTTCCACCAGCACGGTCTGCTGCGTCCGTTGTCGGCGGCGGAGCTGTCGGACGGGACACTGCGGTTCCTGCTGTGGGTGGCGGCGTTGCTGACCCCGCGGCCGCCGGAGCTGCTGGTGCTGAACGAGCCGGAGACGAGCCTGCACCCGGACCTGCTCCCGGCCCTGGCCGTCTTGGTCGCGACGGCGGCGAAAGAGACCCAGCTGGTGGTGGTTTCCCACGCTTCGCCCCTGATCCGGGCGCTCGCCGAGATCGCCGACGTCGGGGCTTTGGAGCTGGAGAAGGAAGGCGGGGAGACGAAGCTGGTGGGCCAGGGCCGCCTGGACCGGCCGTCCTGGTACTGGCCCGAGCGCTAGCCGGACGTGCGAAGGCCGCACCGGGAACTCCCGGTGCGGCCTCCCCCGACGACGTCACACGCGGATCACTTGACCGGCATCGTCACTTCGTAGATGCGGGTCTGCTGGGCGGCCGCCGCGCGGAAACCGTTGGCCCACAGCGATTCCACCCGCGAGGCTTCTTCCGAGTTCGGGTTCGCGTTGGTACACGACGGGCCGGGGCCGCCACCCGACATCAGCTCCGAGCACGGACCCTCGTAGTGGTCCGGCAGGCCCAGCGCGTGGCCCGTCTCGTGGGCCGTGATGCGGGTCTGGTCGTACTGCCCAGCCTGCGTGTAGTCGATGAAGATCGTGCCGCTGCCGTGGCCGTCCGTCTGCGCGTACGAGCCCTGCGGGTCGTTGCCCTCCGTGTAGTGCAGTGTCGCGCCGGAGGAGCTTTCCTGGAGCTTGACGTTCGACACCGCCGCGTTCCAGTTGGCGGCGCCCGCGTTGATCCGGTCGCGGAAAGTCGGGGCGTCCGAGGTGTCGTAGTAGACGATCGTGGCCGCTTCGGCCCGCGCCGGGGCCGCGAAGGCCGGGGCCGCGGTGAGCGGGGTGGCGATCATCGCCAGCGCGACGGCGGCGCCGGGCAGCAGGTACTTCCTGGACATCGGGACGACTCCTTGCCGTGGGGAATTTGCCGGGTCTGCGCGCGCTGGGTGTCGAACTTACGGAATCGCCCGGCTCTTGTGACCCGACTTTCGTACTGCGTGGCGAACGGTGATTCACCAACCACGACGGAGTCTTGACATGCGTGAGGACGCATACGAGGATGCGCCGTCCGGCTCAGCCGACGGGGTCCGCCAGGGGGATCGTGCCCTCGCGCAGACGCGAGGCACGCCACGCCAGATCGTCCCTGACCAGCGGTTTTCCGCAGCTGTCGCAGGTCGCGCCCGGGCGGGTGAGCTCGCCGCAGGCGACGTGCACGAGCTGCATCGGGCCGGCCGCTTCGTCGGACGACGTGTACGCGTCACCCCACGCCCCGAGCGCGTGCAGCACCGGCAACGCGTCCGAGCCGGCCTTCGTCAGCCGGTACTCGTGGCGGGTCCGGCCGCCGTCGCGGTAGGGGAGCTTCGTCAGCAGGCCGCGGTCGACGAGCTTGGCCAGCCGGGTCGTCAACACGTTGTCGGCGATGCCGAGCTGGCTGCGGAAGTCCTCGAACCGGGTCGTGCCCGCGGTGGCGTTGCGCAGGATCAGCAGCGTCCACGGCTCGGCGAGGACGTCGGCGGCCCGCGCGATCGGGCAGGCCGTGCCTTCCCAGGTGGTGCGGCGGCTCATGAGTGTGATCCCTCCTACCTGACTTGCTTGGAGCAAGTCTACGCCGTACAGTCGGCCATAGCTAGCTTGCAAAGAGCAAGCCAGGTGCGAGAGGAGCTCGTCATGGAGATCACGGGTGCGGTGGCGCTGGTCACCGGAGCCAACCGGGGACTCGGCCGGCGGTTCGCCGCCGAGCTGCTCGAGCGCGGCGCGGCCAAGGTCTACGCCGCCGCGCGCAACCCCGAGTCGGTCGACCTGCCGGGGGTGGTGCCGCTGAAGCTCGACGTCACGGACCCCGAGTCGATCCGGGAAGCCGCGAAGATCGCCGGGGATGTCACGCTGCTGGTCAACAACGCCGGTTCGTCCACCGGGTCGACGTTGCTCGGCGGCTCGCTCGAGAACATCAAGCTGGAGATGGACACGCACTACTTCGGCACCCTCGGCGTGACGCGCGCGTTCGCGCCGATCCTCGAGCGCAACGGCGGCGGCGCGGTGCTGAACGTGCTGTCGGTGCTGTCCTGGTTCACCGCGCCCCAGGTCGCGGCGTACTCCGCGGCCAAGTCGGCGGCCTGGTCGATGACCAACGCGCTGCGCCTGGAGCTCGTGGCGCAGAAGACGCAGGTGACCGCGCTGCACGTCGGCTACATGGACACCGACATGGCCAAGCACGTCGACGGCCCGAAGGTCGACCCGGCGGTCGTGGCCGGGCTCGCTCTCGACGGCGTCGAAGAAGGCCGCTTCGAAGTTCTCGCCGACGACCTCAGCAAGAACGTGCGGGCCGGGCTGTCGGGCGACCTCGCGGGGCTGTACCCGGCACTGGCCGGCTGACGAAACCGATTCCGCGCTTTGTCACATTCGGATGATTTTCGCCGTTCCGGGGTTCTCGGGGACCCCGGAATGCGGGTGGTCCGGCGCCGGGCGTATGAATGTGCGGGTGGCGGAGAAAGTCGAAGCCGGAATCGGCCGGACGAGGAACCGCTGGGGTGAAGGCGAACGGCTGCGCGGGGAAATCCTGGCGGCCGCCGGCCGGTTGCTGGCCGAGCTCGGCGGTGAGGACGGGCTGACGATCCGCGGGGTGGCGCGCGCGGTCGGCATCGCCCCGGCCAGCATCTACCAGCATTTTTCCGACCGCGCGGAATTGGTGCGCGGCTTGCTCGAGCACGAATACGCGCGACTGGCGGAATCGATGCGCGCGGCGGAAGAGACGCTCGGCGAAACCGACGTCGTCGGCCGGGTCCGGGCGCAGATTCACGCGTACTGCGCGTTCGCCATGGAGAACCCCGGGCATTACCGGCTGATGCTTGCGAACGGCGCGTCCCGCGCCGAGCCCGGCGGCCGGGCGGAAGGTCCGCTGCTGGACCTGATCGACCGCCTGGCGGCCGGTTTCGAGCGCTGCGTCGAGGCCGGCCACGCGCTGCGCGTCACGCCGGGCCGGGCGGCGGCGGTGGTGTTCGTCGGGGCGCACGGGCGGGTCGCGCTGTTCCACAGCGTGCTCAACCGGACGGGGGCGGAGATGGTGGAGCCGTTCGTGGACGAGCTCGTGTCGTTGGTGTTCGCCTGATCGGACTGTGGCGAAGTTCCGGGAAGATGCTTAGCATAGCTATGTAAATTTCCGGCAGCTTCGGGAGGTATCCGGTGGACGGCGTGCCCGCGTTTCCGATGACCCGGCAGTGTCCCTTCGATCCGCCCGCCGAACTCGGCGAGCTGCCGCCGGTCTCCCGGGTGCAGCTGTGGAACGGCAGCACGCCGTGGCTGGTCACCCGCTACGACGACGTCCGCGCGGTCCTGCGCGACTCGCGGATCAGCGCCGACTCCGACCGGCCCGGCTACCCGCACCAGAGCGCCGCTTCGGCGGCCCGGCGCAAGCGCGCGAAGTCGTTCATCACCATGGACGGCGCCGAGCACGCGGCCCAGCGGCGCCTGCTCACCGGCGACTTCCTCGTCAAGAAGATGGAGGCGCTGCGCCCGGCGATCCAGCGCATCGTGGACGACCTCGTCGACGGACTGCTGGCCGGCCCGAAACCGGTCGACCTGGTGACGGCGTTCGCGCTCCCGGTGCCCTCGCTCGTGATCTGCGAGCTGCTCGGCGTGCCGTACGAGGACCGGGAACTGTTCCAGGACATCACGAAGGTGATGGTGTCGAGGACGGCGACCCCCGCCGAGGCGGTCGAGGCCACCGAAGAACTGCTCGCGTACCTCGGCGGCCTGGTGGAGAAGAAGGCGTCGGCCCCGGGCGACGACGTCCTGAGCAAGCTGGCGGTTTCCCAGTACGCCACCGGGAAGATGACCGCCGAGGACGTCGCGTCGATGGGCCAGCTGCTGCTCGTGGCGGGCCACGAGACGACGGCGAACATGATCGCCCTCGGCACGGTCGCGCTGCTGGAGAACCCTGCGCAGCTCGAACTCGTGCGCTCCGGCGACGCGGACCTGCTTCGCCGCGCCGTCGAAGAGTTGTTGCGGTACCTGAACATCACGCACACCGGACGCCGCCGGGTGGCGACCGAGGACATCGAGATCGGCGGCGAGGTGATCCGCGCGGGCGAGGGCGTCATCGCGGCGGGCGACGTCGCCAACCGCGACGGCGCGGTGTTCGCGGAGCCGGACCGCCTGGATGTGACGCGCGAGGCCCGCCACCACGTCGCGTTCGGGTACGGCGTGCACCAGTGCCTCGGGCAGACGCTGGCGCGGGTGGAGCTGCAGGTCGTCTACGGGACGCTGTACCGGCGCATCCCGGGACTGCGGCTCGCGGTGCCGGTGGAGGAGCTGGCCTTCAAGGACGACATGCTGGTGTACGGGGTGCACTGCCTGCCGGTCACGTGGTGACCTTCTCGCCGAAGACCATCCGGTGGGCGCGCGCGGTGTCCATGTACTCGCGGACGCGGTGGATGAGCCCGCCCCGGAGTTCGAAGACGAAGCAGTAGTCGTTGGCGTAGTGGTTGCCGTTGGCCAGCGTCGCGGTCATGGTCTCCTCCACGACGACGCGCTCGCCGTCGGCGTGGAAGCCGTGGAAGGTGACGGAGACGTCGCGGACGAAGAAGCGCGGGAAGTCCACGGCGAGAAACTGCACGATCGCATCGCGCCCGACCAGGTGCGACGGTCCGCCGAGCGCGACGGCGGTCGCATTCCCGGCCGGGGCCAGCCATTCGGCGTCTTCGGTGAAGACGGCGGCGATCCGGCCGGCGTCGTGGGTGGCGAACTCCCGCCAGGCGTGCTGGACGATGTCACGGCTCATGGCCGAGAACCCTAGGCGGAACAAGGGGTTCCGGGCTGGCAGGTTCGCGACGTCGTCACACCGCCCGGCGCAGGGCGTCGAGGTCCTCGGTCAGCCGGGCCCGGAGGAACCGGGCCCGGTCCGCGTCGCCGTCCTGCCGCGGGGTCATCTCGACCAGCATGATCAGGTCGAGGTAGACCCGGTACAGCCCGAGCCGCGCCCACGCCGGCATGCCGAACTCAGCCGGGCCGCCCGCCTCGCGGTAGCCCTCCAGCAGTTCGCGGTCCGGGTCGCGGAACAGCGTCAGCGAGACGAACTCCGCCACCGGGTCGCCCCAGAACGCCCGCTCGGCGTCGATGACGCCGGACACGCGGTCGCCGTCGAGGAGGATGTTGCCGCGCCACAGGTCGAAGTGCACCAGCACCGGCGTCGTGACCAGCTCGAGGAGCGGCTCGTGCCGGCGCACCAGGTGCGCGATCTCCGCGGCCGGCCGCGGCAGCTGCACCCGGTACGCGACGGCGTCCGCGAGAACCGCGTCCGCCATGGCCGTGAACGCCGCCGGCCACGTCGGGTGCGGCGGGTCCTGCGGGTAGCCGAACCCGTCGCCGGTCGTCTTGTGCAGCCCGGCGACGATCCCGCCCAGCTCGGTCCGCAGCCGCGGATCGGCGTCGGGCACCTGGGACCACGGCACGCCCGGGAGTTCCGTCATCAGCAGGAATCCCGGCCCCGCGGCGACGACGGACGGCAGCGGACCCGGGACCCGGCGGTAGTACTCCGCTTCCGTGGCCAGGAGGTCGTGCTCGTAGGACAACCCCGGCGCGGACGGCGCGATCTTGAGCACCAGCCGCCGCCCGTCGGCGAGACTCAGCCGGATCGCCGTGTTGTAGGTGCCGCCACCGATGTCCTCGCTCGCCATCACCGAAGCCGGGTCGATGCCCGCCGCCGCCAGAGCTTCTTCCGTGCGCACGGAAGCGAGTCTGCCACTAGCCGCCGAGCTTCTCGCGGGCGTCGGCGAGGTCCTCGGCCGTCGGCGCGTCGTCCTGGGTGAGCGCGCGCCGCCAGTAGCCGGTGAACTCGATCGCGCTCTTGTCGACCCCGCGCTCGCCGACGAGGTGCCGCCGCAGCGACCGCACCATCCCCGCTTCGCCCGCGAGCCACGCGGCCACCGAGCCCGGTCCGAGTGGAACCCCGCGCACGGCTTCGCGCAGCTTGATCCCGTGCGGCGCGCCATTCCGGTGCAGCCATTGAACGGGAAGTGGTTGCTCTTCGCCCGCGTCCGCCACCTCTACGAACACCATCGGATTGTCCACTTCGGACAACAGGGTGGCGATGGCGGGCAGCGCGGTCTCGTCCCCGGCCAGCAGCACCGTGTCCGCCTTCGGCACCGGACGGCGGTAGGCGGCGTCCGGGCCGTAGCGGCCGAGGACGTCACCGACCGCCGCGGTCCGGGCCCACGCCGTCGCCGGGCCGTCGGTGCCTCCGGAGTGCAGCACGAAGTCGACGTCGATCGTCCCGCCGTCCCGGCCGCGCACCGTGTAGCTGCGCATCACCGGCCGCTCGTCCTCGGGGATCGCCAGGTACGCCTGGTACCAGCGCATTACGTCGTCGTCACCCGTCGGCAGCCGCACCGGGCGGCCCGGTGGCGGGAACAGGAGCTTCAGCTGCTGGTCGGGCCACGGCTCCAGGTCGGCCAGCCCGGAGCCGGCGAACGTGACGCGCACGGTGCGCGGGGTCGGCCGCCGCACCGCCGTCACTTCGAGCAGCCCGGTGGGGTTCACGGCTTCCCCAGGTATTCGCGCAGGTGGCGGGCGGTGAGCGTGGAGGCGTGCTCGACGAGTGCGGCCGGGGTCCCTTCGAACACCACGCGGCCGCCGTCGTGCCCGGCGCCGGGGCCGAGGTCGATCAGCCAGTCGGCGTGCGCCATCACGGCTTGGTGGTGCTCGATGACGATCACCGTGTTGCCCGCGTCGACGATCCGGTCGAGCAGGGCCAGGAGCTGGTCGACGTCGGCGAGGTGCAGGCCGGTCGTCGGCTCGTCGAGGATGTAGGTCGAGCCCTTCTCGGCCATCCGGATCGCCAGCTTGAGCCGCTGCCGCTCGCCGCCGGAAAGCGTGGTGAGCGGCTGGCCGAGCGTCAGGTAGCCGAGGCCGACGTCGCCGAGCCGGTCGAGCACCCGCCGCGCGGTGCCGGAGGGGAAGAACTCGCGCGCCTCGGCGACGGACATCGCCAGCACCTCGCTGATGTTCTTGCCGTGCAGCTCGAACGTCAGCACCTTCGGCGTGAACCGCTTGCCCTCGCACTCTTCGCAGACCGACGCGACGCCGGCCATCATCGCCAGGTCGGTGTAGATCACGCCGAGGCCCTTGCAGTGCGGGCAGGCGCCCTCGGAGTTGGCGCTGAACAGGCTCGCCTTGACGCCGTTGGCCTTGGCGAACGCCGTGCGGATCGGGTCGAGCAGGCCGGTGTAGGTCGCCGGGTTGGACCGCCGCGACCCGCGGATCGCCGACTGGTCGACCACGACGACGTCGTCGCGGTGGGCCAGGGAGCCGTGGATCAGCGACGACTTCCCCGACCCGGCCACGCCGGTGACGACGGTCAGGACACCGAGCGGGACGTCGACGCTGACGTCCCGGAGGTTGTGCAGCTTGGCGCCGGTGATGCGCAGCCGGCCCGACGGCTCGCGGACCTGCTCGCGGAGGGTGACCCGGTGGTCGAAGTGGCGGCCGGTGAGCGTGCCGGACGCGCGCAGGCCGTCGACGCTCCCGGTGTAGCAGAGCCGGCCGCCGTCGGTGCCCGCGCCGGGGCCGAGGTCGACGACGTGATCGGCGATCCGGATGGTCTCCGGCTTGTGCTCGACGACCAGGATCGTGTTTCCCTTGTCCCGCAGGCAGAGCAGCAGGTTGTTCATCCGCTCGATGTCGTGCGGGTGCAGGCCGACGGTCGGCTCGTCGAAGACGTACGTGACGTCGGTGAGGCTGGATCCCAGGTGCCGCACCATCTTCACGCGCTGCGCCTCGCCGCCCGAGAGCGTCGCGGACTCGCGGTCGAGGGAGAGGTAGCCGAGGCCGATCTCGACCAGTGAGTCGAGGGTGTCGCGCAGGTTGCCCAGCAGCGGCCGGATCGACGGCGCGTCGAGGGTGCGGACGAACTCGGCGAGGTCGCTGATCTGCAGGGCGGCGCAGTCGGCGATGTTCTTGCCGTCGATCTTCGCCGACAGCGCGGCCTGGTTCAGCCGGGCGCCGCCGCACGCGTCGCAGGTCTTGAAGGTGGCGGCCTTCTCGATGAACGCGCGCAGGCGCGGTTGCAGCGACTCGGTGTCCTTCTGCAGGTAGAGCCGCCGGACCTTCACCGCGAGGCCCTCGTAGGTGATGTTGGTCTTGCCGACCTTCACCTTGCACGGGCCCTTGTGCAGCAGGTCGTCGAGCTGCTCGGGCGTGAAGTCGCGGATCGGGACGTCCGGGTCGAAGAAGCCGCACGAGAGGTAGGTCTGCACGTACCAATTGTCCGGCGTGAAGCCGGGGACCTGGATCGCGCCGTCGTGCAGCGAACGGTCGAAGTCGAGCAGGGCGTGGACGTCGAGGTCGGACACCCGGCCGAGGCCTTCGCACGCCGGGCACATGCCTTCGGGCAGGTTGAAGCTGAACGCGCCGGACGTGCCGACGTGCGGTTCGCCGAGCCGCGAGAAGGCGATTCGCAGCATCGCGTAGGCGTCGGTCGCGGTGCCGACCGTGGAGCGCGAGTTGGCGCCCATCCGCTCCTGGTCGACGACGATGGCCGCGCTGAGGTTCTCCAGCAGGTCGACGTCCGGGCGCGACAGGCTCGGCATGAACGACTGGAGGAAGGCGCTGTAGGTCTCGTTGATCAGCCGCTGGGACTCGGCCGCGATGGTGCCGAAGACCAGGGACGACTTGCCGGAGCCGGACACGCCCGTGAACACCGTGAGCCGGCGCTTCGGGATGTCCAGGTCGATGCCGGTCAGGTTGTTCTCCCGGGCCCCCCGGACCTCGATCACGTCGTGGGTGTCGGCGGCCCGCCTGGGTGAGGTCATACCGTCCTTCTCGATAGTTTAGGCTGTAAAGTGATTCTCGATCGTACAATACTTTAGGGTGTAAGGAGTCGGCAAGGTGGTCGTCTTCGCGGGTCAGGGCGACGCCCGCCGGTCCATGGAACTGCTGTGGGGGCCCCGCGTGGTCGCGCCACGCACGGGCCCTGGGCCGAAGCCGGGCCTGTCCGTCGAGGCGATCGTCGCGGCGGCGATCGACATCGCCGACGCCGAGGGCATGGCGTCGCTGTCGATGCGCGCGGTCGGGGAACGCCTCGGCCGCACGGCGATGGCGCTCTACACGTACGTGCCGGGCAAGACCGAGCTGGTCGACCTCATGTACGACCGCACGCTGGGGGAGCTGCCGTCGTCGTACCCGGTGACCGACGGGTGGCGTGCGGCGGCTTCCTCGCTGGCCGATGAGCTGTGGAACCTGCACTTGCGGCACCCGTGGCTCCTGCAGGTCTCGCCGGCCCGCCCGGTGCTCGGGCCGGGGGAGTTCCACGTGCAGGAGACGCTGCTTTCCGTCCTGGCCTCGACCGGGCTGCCCCTGGCCCGCGTCCGGTGGGTGGTGTCGGCACTGTTCAACATCGTCCGCGGCTCGGTCCAGGCGGCGGCGGAGTCCCGCCAGGCGGCAAGCGAGACGGGACTGTCCGAAGAGGACTGGTGGGGGGCGCGGTCGGCATTGCTCGGGGAACTGGTGCCGGACCTGACGGCCCGCTTTCCGACGGTGTCCCGGCTCGGCGCGTCGGTGGAGGCCGCTTCCGGCGACGAGCCTTACTTGGAGCGCGAGGCGCGGCTGTCGTTCGAAGCGGGGCTGGAGCTGCTGCTGGACGGCGTCGAGGCGGCGATCGTCAAGGCTTCCGGGCCTCGATGAGGAACCGGGTCGTGTGGGCGATGAAGGGGCCGTCGCGCTCGATCTTCTCGTGCAGCTCCCGGAGCTTGCCGCGGTACTGCTCGACCGTGAAGCCCGGGACCATCCAGATCACCTTGCGCAGGAAGTAGACCACCGCGCCGATGTCGGAGAACTCGGTGCGCAGGGACTCCGACCGCAGGTCCGTCACCTCGAGGCCCGCTTCCGAAGCCGCCTTCACGGCGTGGTCCGGATGGCGGCTGTTCCTGGTTTCCGCCGGCTGCGGGCCGAGGAAGAACTCGACCAGCTCGAACACGCTCGCCGGCCCGACCTGCTGGGAGAAGTACGCCCCGCCCGGACGCAGCACCCGGGCGATCCCGGCCCAGTCCGTCGTCACGGGGTGGCGGCTGGAGACGAGGTCGAACACGTCGTCGCCGAAGGGGATTCCCTCGGTGGCCACGACGACGACCCCGCGCGGACGCAACCGCGCCGACGCCCGGGCGACGTTCGGCGGCCACGACTCGGTCGCCGCCATCAGCGTCGGCAAGGACGGGCAGCCGTCGAGGACTTCACCGCCACCGGTCTCCAGATCGAGCGCGGCGTGAACGCCCGCGAGCCGTTCGCCCAGCAGCCGCTGGTAACCCCAGGACGGCCGCTGTTCGGTGGCGCGGCCGTCGAGCCAGGAGAAGTCCCAGCCGTCGACGGACACCGCGGCGGCTTCGGCGACCAGTTCGTCGAACATGCCCCGATGGTCACAGGGCCGCCAGTGGCCCGCCACCCGATTTCCGCTCCGGCGGCGGTGGCACCGGCTTGGCCAGGGCGACCGCGGAGAAGTCGACGACGACCGGACCGCGCCGGGTGTCGACCGTGCACGTGGTTTCGTCGCGGGCCACGAGGTACCCGAGAGCGTCGGTGAACCCGCCTTCGATCCGATACCGGACGACGACCCGCGTCCCGAGCGGCAGTTCCCGCAACAGCTTCACAGCCGCGCGCTCAGCTCGTCGTCGGACGGCTCGACCAGGAACGTGCCGTCGTCCCACACGATGGTCGGGATCCGGCGCGCGCCGTCCTGCAGCTCGCGGACCCGGCGCTCGGCGTCCGCGTCGGCCTCTACGTCCACATAGGAGTATTCGACGCCCTCGCGGTCGAGCAAGGCCCGGCTGCGCTTCACGTCCGGGCACCAGGAAGCGCCGTACACCGTCAAACTCACGAAACAACCTCCGAAACAGCGTCGGGAACGGGCGAAGGGTGCCCCAAATCGGTCAGCCAGCCGCGGAACACCCGGTGCAGCGCCTCCGCCCCGACGACCTCGCCGAGCGGCGGCAGCTCCCGCGGGTGCACCACGAACCCCCGCTGCTGCGGGCCGCCCAGCCCACCGTGCGAGCCCACGTGCGTCTCGAACGGCGATGCCTGGTCCGAGTCCGGGTCGTAGCGGCTGTTGATCATCACGTCCGCGCAGTGCGGGAACGTGTCGACCCGGCGGATCAGGTCCGCCGCGTGCGGGCCGTACGGCAGCAGCGGGTCCTCGCCGATGACGACGCCCGTCGCCAGCCGGTGGAGGCCGTCGCGGCCCAGGACCACCGGGCCGAACTCGCGGCTGCGCACCAGCAGGAACCCGACGCCCGGATGATCCACCAGCGACGGCAGCAGGTCGGGGAACTCGCGCTCGATCGTCTCCAGCTCGACGCGTCCCTCGTGCTCGGTGAACGACACCATCGCGACGTGCCCGGACACGACCACCACCACGCCCGGCGCTACGCGGGTCACCGCGCCCGGCGAGCCGGACGTCGTGCGCGGCCGGTTTTCGGCGCACTCCGCGTCCTCCACCCGGGCGCGTAGCCGGCGCGCGATCAGGCCGCCGCTCTTCGTCGCTTCCGCCAGCGCCGCGTTGATCTGCCAGCTCTCGGCCTGCCGCCGCTTGCCCGAAGACGCCGTTGCCGGCGACGGCGAGCCGCCGCACATCCGCCCGACGTACGCCTCGATCGTCTCGCCGAACCGCTGTGAGAAGGCCTGCCCTTGCGTCTGGCCGTGGTCCGACAGCGCCACGACGTGGTAGCGGCGCGGGGCGAGCCGCGAAGCCCGGTGCAGCCGCGCGATCTGCTGGTCGATCGAGCGCAGCACCGAAAGCGTGTCGAACCGCTCGATGCCGGAGTGGTGCGCGACCTCGTCGTAGCCGAGGAAGTCCGCGTACACCACCGGCCGCCCGGCCAGCATGTCGCCGAGGATCGCCGACACGACGACGTCGCGCGCGATCACCGTGGTGCCCGGCCGGGCCAGCGGGTACCAGCCGCCGCGCGAGACCCGCGGTACGACGCCGGCGCGGCGCTGGCGGACCGACGCGCTGATCTCGCGGAAGACGTCGGCGAGCGCGACGACGAACGTCCGGAGTGCGTTGATGGGGTTCGCGAAGTAGGCGTAGTAGCCCGCGCCGAGCCGGTCGCGCTGGTGGTGGCGCAGGCCTTTCGGCACCAGCACCGGGATCGAGCTCATGGTGAGGCTGACGTGGCCGGCGTCGCCGGAGAAGAGGTTGCCGCGGCTCGCGCCGTCGCCCGACAGCAGGCCGCGCCCGTCGGAGTGGCGCCGCTCGATCTCGGCCGCGTCGGTCGGGTGCGCGCACGCCATCACGTGGTCGCGATCCTTTTCGTACCAGCGGAAACCGAGGATGTCGTGGTTGGAGCCGTGCAGGATGCCGCAGACGCTCGCCCCGGTCTGCGAGCTCCAGTCGGTGTGCCACGGCGTCAGCGTGTGGCTGCCTTCGGAGAGCCAGGCGGCGAACGTCGGCATGTCGCCGTCGCGGATCGCGCGGCGGACGGTGTCGAACCCGAGGCCGTCGATCTGCAGGAAGACGACACCGGCCGGCTGGTCGGCATCGCCGGGCGCGGCGGCGTGGCGACGGCGGCGGCGGTTCGCGCGGCGGAAGAAGATCTCGTCCTCGTCGATGGCCAGCCCGGCCGAGATGAGCGCCCCGACCCCGGCCATGGCGACGGTGACGATCACCGCCGTCCGGAAGCCGACCAGCTCCACGCCGGGCACCGTGTGGAACACGGCCAGGGTGCCCGCGCCGAGCAGCAGGAACCCGAAGAGGCCGAACGTGAAGAACGCCAGCGGGTACGCGATGCGCATGACCAGCGGCCAGCCGACGCCGGCTAGCAGGCCGAGCAGCAGCGCGCAGACGGTCGGCTGCCACCAGTGCGTCATCCGGAAGCCGGGCAGGAGGACGTCGAGCAGGCGCAGCGCGCCGGTCACCGCGGCCCACACCAGCAGAACGCGGGCGACGGCCCGGCCACCGCGCAGGAGCCGGCCCTTCGGCGCGGACGTCGTCACACTCGCTCCCCCGTCTTCTCCTTGGCCTTGCGCCGCCACCGGGCGATCAGGTTCATCAGCACCGTGACGAGCAGGACCAGCACCGTCGCCAGGACCGTCGCGATGATCGGCGAGTCGAAGATGCCGCCGCTGAGGATGCCGAGCAAGCTGTACGCCGTCGCCCAGAGCACGCACGCGAGCAGCGCGGCGGGCAGCAGGCGCCGCCACGGGTAGCTCAGCGCGGCGGCCGCGAGCAGCACCGGGATCCGGCCGGCCGGGACGAGCCGGCCGATCACGACGAGCTGCCAGCCGCGGCGGGCGAACTGGTCACGGGCCTTCTCGAGCCGTTCGGCGGGCTGGCGGCGGCTGATCCAGCGGAACGCGGCTTCGCTGCCGAGGCGCGGGATCCCGAACGTCACGACGTCGCCGACGTACGCGCCGAGCGTGGCCAGGACGATGACCAGCGGCAGGGACAGGTGGTCGGTGGTGGTCGCGACGGCGGCCGCGGCGCCGACCACCGCACCGGTGGGCACGATCGGGATGACCGAGCCGAGCAGCACGCCGCCGAACAGCGCCGGGTACCCGATGGCGGCCGGGTCGGTCCAGTTCACGCGCGGTCCGTCGCGGTCGGGAGGACGACGTCGGCGCCGGGCTCGGTGAACAGGACTTCGGTGGCGATCTTGGTGTTGCGCACGTGAGCGGCGAACTCCCGCGGCGGGTCGGCGAGCAGCCGCCGCATCCGGGCGGTGCGTTTCAGGCCGGGGACGGCGAGGGTGCCCCAGTGGACGGGCACGGCGGCGCGGGCCTGGACGACGGCGGCGGCTTTCGCGGCGCGGGCCGGGTCGAGGTGACCCGGCCCGAGGTTCGGCCCCCAGCCCCAGACGGGCAGCAGGGCGACGTCGACCGGGCCGAAGCCCGCCATGCCGTCGAAGAGGTCGGTGTCGCCGGCGTTGTAGATCTTCGTGGCCGGGGTTTCGATCAGGTGCCCGATCGCGGGGCTCTGTGGGCCGTGGGTGAGCCGCGGGCCCCAGCGGTGTCCGGAGTGGACGGCTTTCGTGGCGGTGATCTTCAGCGCGCCCTCGGTGAGGGTCTCGCCGGGCGCGATTTCCTCGACGTTCTCGAAGCCCTTCTTGGCGAGCCAGGCCCCGGCCCCGCGCGGGACGACGATCCGGGTGCGCTTGCCGAGCAGCTTGAGCGAAGGCAGGTGCAGGTGGTCGCCGTGCAGGTGCGAGAGGAGGACGAGGTCGACGTCCGCGTAGGCGCCGGGGGCGGGTACGGGGACAACGCGGGTCAGGCCGCCGACGCGCGCGGTGAGCACGGGATCGGTCAGCACGACCCGGCCGGCGAGTTCGAGCCGGACGGTCGAATGGCCGAGGAAACGCAGGTTGAAGCCGCTCACGCTGTCGAGTATCGCCCTCGCGCGAAACGATCGCCCCTCGGAGTGGCGCGAACAACGCCCTTCAGCGACCGGCGGCTCGGGCACGCCGGGCCCGGCGCACCGCGAGCCGGACGCGGAGGCGACGGCGGGCTCGGCGCCACCGGGCGCGCAAGTCCGTGCGGAGGGCCTGCTCCGCCGCGTCCGGCAGTCCGGCCGCGCGGAGCAACCGGGCGATTTCGCACTGCTTCGGCGACGGGGATCCCCGCACCTCAGCGACCGGCGGGCAGCAGGGACGAGATGCGCAGCGACGACGTCCCGATCCCCGTCGGCCCGCCGAACGTGCTTCCCGCCATCGGGTGGTACCGCAGCTCCGCCTCCGTGTACCGGCCGACGTTCTCGTGCCAGTTCACGATCCCCGCCATCCAGTTCCGGAACTCCTCGACGTACTCCAGCAGCATCTCCTGCACGTCCGGGGCCACGGCGTAGTCGCGGAACAGCGCGGGCAGCTCGACGGTCGCCGCGTGCGTGAACTCCGCCAGGCGCGCCGCCATCAGGTCGTTCACCACCTCGAACGCGCGGTCCTCGGGGCAGTCGAGGAAGTTCCGCACCACGAGCACCGCGTTGTGCAGCTCGCCTTCGTACTGGATCTCCTTGCGGTACGAGTAGAGGTCGTTCACGAAGCACGCGTAGTCGGTCGCCGAGTGCTCGATCGCCTGGACCGGCCGCGTCCGGTACAGCTCCGGCGGTACCGCACGCCCGTGCCCGAACCGCGACAGGCTCATCGTGAGGTCCGAGCCGAACGTCCGGCGCCGCATCTCGACGTAGTCGATCGGGTCCGGGATGCGGTTCTGGGCCTGGTTCACCAGCTCCCAGAGCCAGCTCGACGTCATCGAGTCGACCGCGCGCCGCACCACGAGGCGGTTCTCCGGGGGCATGTCCGCCGTCGTCCGCGCCCAGACGTCGGCCAGTGCGACTTCCAGCTGCGTCGACGGCGTGGCCGATCCCTCCATGACCGACGACAACCGCAGGTTGCACGCCTTCGCGCCGGCGAGGTCACGCGTCGCGCCGAACATCATCGGGTAGTAGTCGTCGGCGTACGTGCCCCAGGTCAGCCAGTCGCTGGTGACGTCGAGGCCGTCCGCCGTCGCGTCCGGGTCGATGCCCGCCGCGCACAGCGCGAGGTCGGCCGCGCGCAGCCGCCGCTCGTCCCACACCACGCCGTCGAGCAGGCCCGTCCGCCGCGCCCAGTCGACGTTCCGGCGGCGGCAGGCGTCCAGATGCGGGCTCAGCCGCAGCGGGAACGGCGGTGCGATCGACGGCCGGGGCGCGGAAACCGTCCGGAACGGCGTGGCCGAAAACGACCGCAGCCGCTGCGGGGCCGTCGCGAGCACCGAGCCGAAGATGCGCGCCGCCGACGTCCCCAGGCCGGTCGCGCCGCCCAACTCCGGGCCGCCTCGGCTTTCCAGCGCTCCCTCGTTCATGTACCGGCTGGACCGCAGGTGCCACTCGTGCCCGCCGGACTGCCAGTCCTGCAGGCCCTTGACGTAGGCGAACGTCGCCGCGCGGGCGGCCGGGTCGACGCCGTGCTCGTCGAACAACCCGGGCACCTCGGTCAGCGCGGTGTGCTCGAACTGGTGCAGCCGCGAGGTGATGAGGTCGTTGACGGCGTCGGCCGCCTCCTGCGTCGTGAGCCCGAGGAACTTCTCGAACACGAGCACGCCGTTGGACAGCTCGCCTTCGTCCTGCACCTCCCGCTGGTAGGAGAACAGGTCGTTGCGGAGGTGGACGCTGTCGGCGAAGCAGTCGCGCAGCACCTCGAGAGGCCGCGACGCGGCGATCTCGTCCGGCACTTCGGCGTGCACCGAGTGCTCGACGAGGTTCGCCGACCACGGCGCGCCGCCGACCTTCCGCCGCATCTCGACGTACTCGATGGGGTTGGCGAGCCGGCCTTCGTTGATGTTGGCCAGCTCCCACAGCGACTCTTCGAGCAGCGCCTTCGTGCTCTCGATGAACCGGCGCCGCCAGCCGGCCGAGCGGTGCGGGATCGTCCGGTTCCACAGGTCGGTCAGGCCGCGCTCGACGGGGTTTTCCGGCGTCGCGGTGATCTCGCCTTCGGCGGGCATGAACAGGTCGAGCCGGTCGAGGTAGGTGCGCGCGCTGTCGATGTCGCCGGTGCGCTTGTACAGCTCGAGGAAGTGGTCGTCGAAGTAGAAGACCCAGACGTACCAGTCGGTGATCAGGTCGAGCTCGTCGGCACCGGCGTCGGGGTGGGTGTAGGCGCAGAGCAAGGCGTAGTCGTGGGAATCGAGGTCGTGCTCGTCCCAGATGACGGTGCCGTGCTGGGGGACGTCGATCATGTCCATCCCGTACGCCCACGCCTTGCTGTGCGCGCGGGCCCGCTCGAGGTGCGGGTTCACCCGCGCCGGGTAGGGCATGTAGAACTCGGGGAGGACGAACGGCTGCTGAGGCACCCCGTGAGGCAACCAAACGAGGCCGGGGCCCGCCAAGGGAAGCAGGCCGGATGCACACGAACGGGCCGGGCGCATCCCCCGGCCGGCCCAGCGGTGTGCACGGGCCGGTCGGCACGCGGCAGTCCGCCGTCGCACGATGGAGGACGTACCCGAGGCGAGGAGAGCCCGATGACCGAGACCCGAGTGGTCGACAACCCCGACGAGAGCCGCTACGAGGTTTGGGCGGGGGACAAGCTGGCGGGGTCCGCGTACTACGACCAGCGCGGCGACCTGACCGTGTTCACCCACACCGAAGTCGACGACGCGTTCGCGGGACAGGGGCTGGGCAAGGCCCTGGCGGCCGGCGCGCTCGACGACGTCGTCGCGCGGGGCCGGACGATCGTGCCGGTCTGCCCCTTCATCGCCGGATACCTGAAGAAGAATCCGGGCTACGAGGACCACGTTCGCTGGCCGAAAGGGTGAGTGTTACGCGGAGCGAGACAGCGTCACGGGCCTGAGTTGAGAGGTATGTCCGGATCTGCTGGTTATTAACCAACCTTAGTCGGTGGTGCGTTGGTTGCTCGGCAACGAAAGTGACCGGCGCAGGCTTCGAACCGGCAACCTGGAGGAAGTTGATGACTCCCCGGAAAACCGCCCTCAAGACCTTCGCCGTCTTGTCGGCCGCCGCGCTGACGTCCGGCGTGTGCGCGTCGGCGGCCACTGCGTCCCCACTGGCCTTCTCCGAACTGCAGGCCACCGCCGTCAGCAACGCCACGCAGGTGGCGAGCACCCTGGGTGCCACGTCCGGTGGCATCTACCTGGAGAACGGCAAGGCCGTCGTGAACGTCACCGACGACGCGTCGGTCCAGAAGGTGCAGGCCGCCGGCCTGACCGCGAAGAAGGTCAAGCACACCTTCGCCGCGCTCACCGGCGTCAAGAACCAGCTGGACGCGGTGAAGAACGTGCCGCAGACCGCGTGGGGCATCGACACCAAGACCAACCAGGTCGTGGTGAAGATCTACGACGCGGCGAGCAAGGAGACGTCCGACAAGGTCGCCGCGGCCGCCGCGAAGTACGGCGACAGCGTCCGGGTCGAGCACCGCACCGGCAAGCTCGAGCTGCACATCGCCGACGGCGACGCGATCCAGAACAGCCAGGGCCGCTGCTCGCTCGGCTTCAACGTGACGCGCGGCGGGGAGCCTTTCCTGCTCACCGCGGGCCACTGCACCAACCTCGGCGGCACCTGGGCCGGCGGCGACGTCTCCGGCGCGCAGGTCGTCGAGAGCGACTGCCCCGACGCCGACTCCGGCCTGCTGACCCGCCCGAACGGCACCGGCCCGGGCGAGATCAACACCGGCCAGGCGATCACGAGCGCCGCGGAGCCGACGGTCGGCGAGCAGATGCAGAAGCAGGGCTCCACCACGGGTGGCGGCAGCGGCGAGATCACCTCGGTCGACGAGTCGGTCAACTTCGACGTCGGCGTCCTGAACCACGAGTTCGGCACCACCGCGCACACCGACCACGGTGACTCGGGCGGCCCGGCGTACGACGGTTCGAAGGGCCTGGGCACGCTGTCCGGCGGCGACACCGTGACCAGCTACTTCTACCCGCTCACCCTGGAGCTGCAGGCTTACGGCCTCGAGCTCGCCTGACAGTTCACGACCCGCGAGGGCTCCTTCACACGCGTCACAATGCAACACCGCAGCGCGAAGCGCTTCCGTTGAGGGCGGCGGTGGGGGCATGGGCGGAGGGTGAAGGAGCCCTCGCTGCTGTTCAGAGCCGCTTCGCGCGGTAGACGGCGTCGGTGTGGTGACCCTCGCCGCGCGTCTCGCAGGTCTCGACGATCCACTCCCAGGCGTCGCCGAGGTAGGTCGTGATCTCCTCCGGCTCGAAGAACAGCTCCTCCGGCGGCTTTTCGCCGTCGAAGTCGCGTGTGGCCTTCGGCGAGTGCCCGACGACCAGCAGCGAGCCGCCCGGCCGGATCGCCGCGGCGGCCGCCGTGAAGACGTCGCGGCGCAGGTCCGGTGGCAAGTGCATGTACTGCGCGGAAATGAGGTCGTACCGGTCTTCCGGCTGCCACTTGAGGATGTTGCGGTGCAGCCACCGGACGGTCACGCCCGCCTCGGCGCCCGCCTCTTCCGCGCGGGCGAGTGCGACGGTCGAGATGTCGACACCGTCGACCGTCCAACCGTGCTTCGCCAGCCAGATCGCATCGCCGCCTTCGCCGCAGCCCAGGTCGAGGGCGTGCCCGGGTTTCAGCCCTTCGACCTCGGCGCTCAGGTTGGCGTTGACGTTCCCGCTCCAGATCCGGTGCTCGTCGCGCTGGTACATCGCCTCCCAGAACTCCTGCTTGAGCAGGTTCTCGACGGTGATGGGCTGGTCGTGCGGCATGGTTCCTCCTCGGTGACGTCCTCAGCATGCGGAGGTCGTCACCGAAGAAGCAAATTGCGTTGCTGATCCGGCAACTCGGGCCAAGCCCGCGAGGTGGTGTTCCGGTCGGCGGGAAAGTCAAGCGGGTAACGGCTTTCCTCGGCGAAGATGGCGCCATGAGCGAACAGCGGGAAGTCGTGGTCACCGGGGGCGGCACGGGCATCGGGCTGGCGATCGCCGCCCGGTTCGCGGCGGCGGGCGAGCGGGTGACCGTCACGGGGCGCCGCAAGGACGTGCTGGAGGCGGCCGCGGAACGGATCGGCGCGCGGGCGGTGTCGTTCGACGCGAGCGACCCGGCGGCGGTGCAGGCCGCGCTGGCGGAACTGCCGGCGCGGGTGGACGTCCTGGTCAACAACGCCGGTGGCAACACCGATCGCGTCCGGGAGGCACCCACGGACCTGGCCGGGGTGGCGGACGCGTGGCGCGCGAACTTCGACGCGAACGTCGTCTCCGCCGTTCTCGTGACGACTGCGTTGAAGCCGCGCTTCGCGGACAACGTGCGGGTTGTGACTCTCGGCTCTGTCGCGGCGAAGCAGGGCTCCGGTTCCTACGGTGCGGCGAAAGCGGCGATCGAAGCGTGGAACACCGACCTGGCGCGGCAGCTCGGCGCCACCGGCACGGCCAACGTCGTCGCCCCGGGCGTCATCCTCGACACGGAGTTCTTCCACGGCACGCTGACCGAAGAATGGCTCAGCTCGCGGATCTCCGTGGCGCTCAACAAACGGGCCGGCGCGCCGGAAGAGGTCGCGGAAACCGTGCAGTTCCTGGCTTCGCCGGGAGCCGGTCACGTCACGGGACAGGTCGTGCACGTGAACGGCGGCGCTTACGGGGCCCGCTAGGCCATCCGGGTCGGAAGTGGGTCGAACGTCCCACGACGGCACCGGTTCTCTCCATGGTGGAAAGGGACCTGACCACCGGAAGAGAGGTGTGATCCGCCGTGACGGCAGCATCCGAAATCCCGGCCCTCCCCACGGCACGACCGGCCGGATGCCCGTTCGACCCGCCCGAAAACTACGCCACGCTGCGGGAAACCGCGCCGACGTCGCGGGTGCGCTGCCCGGCCGGCATGGATGCCTGGCTGGTGACGCGGTACAGCGACGTCCGCGCGGTGCTCGCCGATCGCACGATGAGCTCGCGCGGCGCGTCCTCGGTGCACGTCCACCCGGACGCCGACCTCGACGAGGAGGTCAGCCCCGGCTCGATCATCCAGCTCGACGGCGCCGACCACTCCCGCATCCGGAAGATGGTGATCGCGGAGTTCACCGTGCGGCGCGTGGAGGCGATGCGCGGCTACGTCCAGGAACTGGTGGAGAGCCACCTCGACGCGATGCTCGCGCGCCCCGGCCGCGCCGATCTGGTCGAGGACTTCGCGTTGCCGATCCCGTCGCTGGTGATCTGCGAGCTGCTGGGCGTCCCGTACGCGGACCGTTCGCGGTTCCAGCGGCAGAGCGGGTTCCTCGTCAGCACCGACGCCACGCGCGAGGAAGGGCAGCAGGCGTACGACGAGCTTTCCGGGTATCTGGCGGAGCTTTTCGACGACAAGCGGCGGAATCCGCAGGACGACCTGTTCAGCAGACTGATTTCCCGCGGTGCCGCCTCCGGTGATCCGCTGACGATGGAAGAGCTCGTCGTGCTCGGGCTGAGCCTCCTGGTGGCGGGCCACGAGACGACGGCGAACATGATCGCGCTCAGCACGCTGGTGCTGCTGGACCATCCCGCCCAGCGCGAGATCGTGCTTTCCGCGCCGGACCGGGCGGTCGAGGAACTGCTGCGGTACCTGTCGGTCGTCCAGTTCGGCGTGCTGCGCTACGCGACCGCGGACGTGCGGGTCGGTTCCCGGTCGGTGAAGGCGGGGGAGTGGCTGGTGGCGGCGCTGAACTCGGCCAACCGCGACGAAGAGCTGTTCCCCGGCGGCGACAAGCTTGACTTCCACCGGGAGTCGCCGCGCACCCACGTCGCGTTCGGTTTCGGTGCCCATCAGTGCATCGGCCAGCAGCTGGCCCGCGTCGAGCTGCAGGAAGCGCTGACGCGGCTGTTCCGCCGGGTGCCGGACCTGCGGCTGGCGGTGCCGCGGGAGTCGTTGGCGTACAAGCACAACACGCTGGTCTACGGGGTGCGGGAGCTGCCGGTCGCCTGGGGGTGAGAATGGCGGCATGACAGCATCACCGGCCCGGCGGCTGTGGGCGGCCGTGGAACCGCTGCACGCGGTCGTCTACTTCGCGCCGGAGACGGCCGCGGCGGCGAAGGAGGCCGGCCTGCGCGGGTACTGGATGGGGTACTTCGCGGGCCGCCTCGCACCGCTGGGTGCGATCGGCCCGGCGGCGGCGACGTCCGTGCTGTTCGGCTTCGCCCCGGCGATGGTGGCGCGGGCTCTGCCGGACGCGTGGTCGTTCGCTTCGCCTGTGGATGTGCTTCTCTCGCGGCTTTCGGCCGTCGAAACCGCTCTTTCTCGTGCTCTTGGGCCTTCGGGGCTCGACGAACTGGCTTCGCTGCTGGAGCAGGCCGCGTCCGCGTGTCACTTCGACGGACGCCCGTTGGCGGCGGCGTGGGCCGCGGTGCCCCGGCCGGCGGGGGTGCTCGCCCGCCTGTGGCTGGCGGCGACGGTGCTGCGCGAGCACCGCGGCGACGGCCACGTGCTGGCGGCGGTCCACGCGGGGCTGACGGGCCTGGAGACGACGTTGACCCACATCGGCGACGGCGTCATCGCTCGCGGCGACGTCCAGCCGCACCGGGGCTGGTCCGACACGGACTGGGAGTCTGCGGTTTCTCGCTTGGTGGCCCGCGGCCTGCTGGATTCGTCCGGCCGGCTGACGGTTTCCGGTCTGGAGGTGCGGCGCCGGATCGAGGAGGACACGGACCGACTGGCGGCGGCCCCGCTGGAGGCGCTCGGCCCGGCCGGTCTGGCGCGGCTGCTGGAGCTGGCCGTCCCGCTGAGCCGGGCGCTGATCGACACGGGCGTGATCCCGGTCCCGAACCCGATGGGCGTCCCCCGTCCGTGAGTGTCGAATCCGCGTGGTCCCGTTCGACGCACCGGTGACAGCATCCGGACATCGGAGGGAACCATGACGTTGCTCGCCGGCAAGAACGCGATCGTCTACGGCGGCGGAGGCCGCATCGGCACGGCCGTGGCCTGCGCTTTCGCGGAGGAAGGCGCCCGGGTCTTCCTCGCGGGCCGCACGCGCGGCCGGCTGGAGGAGGTCGCCACGCGCATCCGCGCGGCGGGCGGATCGGCCGAGGTGGCAGAGGTGGACGCCCTGGACTCGCGTTCGGTCGACGACCACGCGGACGCGGTGGCGGCCCAGGGCGGCGTGGACATTTCGTACAACCTGATCAGCCACGGCGACGTCCAGGGCACGCCGCTGATCGACATGTCCCTGGCCGACTACGAGCGCCCGGTCCTGACGGCGGTCCGGACCCAGTTCCTGACTGCTCGCGCGGCGGCCCGCCACATGGTGAAGCAGGGATCAGGCGCGCTCCTCTTCTTCGGCGGCGCGGGCGAACCCGTGCGCGAGTTCGCGGTCGGCGGGTTGCAGGTGGCGTTCCACGCGCTCGAGGCGATGCGCCGCCAGCTGGCCGCGGAGCTGGGCCCGCGCGGGATCCGGACGGTGACGCTCCGGACGGGCGGCATCCCGGAGACCCTGCCGGCGGAGTTCGAAGCCCGAAAGGAGATCGAGGAGAACATCGCGGGCAAGACGATGCTCGGCCGAGCGGCAACCCTGGCCGACGTGGGAGCGGTGGCGGCATTCGTGGCCTCGGACCGAGCCAGGACGATGACGGCCTCGACGGTGAACATCAGCTGCGGCGCCTTGGTGGACTAGCGACGGCTGGCGGCGGTGGGCCGGGGACGCGTGGTTGTGGCGTCCTGGCTCGCCGCGCTCCCGGCGCGGTGCATGGTTCGCCGGTTGCACGCCACCCGTGCCCGAGGCGTTCGCGTACCGCTCGTCACTGCTCCGCGATCAGCCGCCGCACCGCGTCCACCACCAGCCCTCGGCGTTGCTCGCGGGAGAGGGTCGTGCGTACGCCGAGTTCCGAATTGGTCGTTGCCCACGCCGTCGAGATCGACTGGATCAGCACCAGCAGCTCCATGGGTGTGTAGTGCTTGGACAGCCTCCCTTCGTCCTGTGCTCGCTGCAGGTCGTGCAGCCGGATTTCGTTGGCCAGCACGATTTCGGTGACCCACTTGCCGTCGGGGCGCTCCAGCCGGTGCCAGACCGCCAGCCGCAGCGTCTCCGGTTGCTCTTCGTACCGGTCGAAGAGCTTCCCGGCGTAGCCCGGCAGGTCATCGGTGTCGACCGGGACCTCGAGGACGAACTTGCCGACCGATTCGCCGAAGACCGTGTCGAACAGGCTGTCCTTGTTGGTGAAGTACTTGTAGAGCATCGCTTTGTTGCAGCCGGCGGCGTCCGCGATCCGGTCCACGCGGGCGCCTGCGATGCCCCGTTCCGCGAACTCCTCCGTGGCGGCGGCGAGCAGTCGCCGCTTCGTGTCCGCCGCATCTCTCATACCCGTCACGGTAGCAACTAACTGGTTGGTTGACAAACTCGCCCGGCAGGTGTTCTCTAGAGGTAACCAACCGGTTGGTTAGCCGGTTCGGACGAGCGAGGAGAGGCATCATGAGCAGGACTTGGCTGATCACCGGCAGTTCCCGGGGGTTCGGGCGGGAGCTGGCGCGGGTCGCGCTCGAGGACGGCGACCGGGTGGTCGCCACCGCGCGCCGGCCGGAGCAGCTGAAGGATCTGGTGGCCGAGTACGGCGACAACGTCCGGGTGTTCGCCCTGGACGTGACCGACCCCGCGGCCGCGCGGGAGGCTGTGGCCTTCGCGGTGCGTGAGTTCGGCGGGCTCGACGTCGTGGCCAACAACGCGGGGTACGCGAACAGCGCGCCGATCGAGGACATGGCGGAGGACGACTTCCGGGCGCAGGTCGAAGCCAACTTCTTCGGCGTCGTCAACGTCACGCGCGCAGCCCTGCCGGTGTTCCGCGAGCAGGGTTCGGGGCACTTCCTGCAGTTCTCGTCGGTCGGCGGCCGGGTCGGCGGGTCGCCGGGGCTGGGTGCGTACCAGGCGGCGAAGTTCGCGGTGGAGGGGTTCTCCGAGGTGCTCAACGCGGAGGTGAAGCCGTTCGGCGTGAAGGTCACGATCGTCGAACCGGGCGCGTTCCGCACGGACTGGCAGGGCGCCTCCATGGAGCGCGCACCGGTCCGCCCGGAGTACGACGCCTCGGTGGGCGAGATGCACCGCCTCCGCGACGCGACGGACGGCAAGCAGGCAGGCGACCCGGCCCGGGGAGCCCGCATCCTCGCCGACGTAGTCCGGCTGGACGCGCCCCCGCTGCGCCTCCTGCTCGGCGCGGACGCGGTCGAAGCGGTGCGGCGGTCGGATCGTGCCCGCGGGGCGGAAGTGGAGGAGTGGGCCGAGGTGAGCCGCTCGGCGGTGTTCGCCGCGGAGTGAGGCAGGTGCCGGGGCGCGGTGGGGGAGCGAGCGAAGGCGGTGGTGCGATGGGCGCAGACTGGCGGCCGAGCGTGGGGTGACAGTGGCAGCTGTGGTGGGCGGTTACCGGCGGCAGTAAGTGCGGGGTGGTTGCCCAGGGCGGCTGGTTCGGGGCCTTGCTAATGGCAACCGTCGTGGCTTCCTGGCAACAGCGGGTGCCGGGGCGGCCGGTCGTGAGCAGCGCCGGCGGCAACTCCGGTGGTGGACCAGCGGCGCAGGCGCTAGAGACCCGAGCGGTGCACAACGAGTCCGGCCCACGCCGGCCCGCGAAGGCGGCGAAGTCCGGCAACGCCAGGCGGGTCGACCTCAAGGGCGTCGCTGAGGCGACTCCCGTTGCTCGACCACCAGCCGCTGGTGCCGGGCCGCGCGGACGCGGTCGCCGCAGGTTGTCGAGCACCAGCGGCGGCGGGCGTGCTCGCGGAAGAAGAACCGTACGCAGCCGTGGGCTTCGCACGGGCGCACCAGGGGGCCGAACTCGCCGGTGACCACGTCGATCGCGTCGCGGGCGAGCGCGGCCAAGGCCTCCTCCAGGCTGCCCGGGCTGGTGCTGTGCCACTCCCGGTGCGGCCCGGCCGGCCAGGTGAGCTGCGGCGCGGCGGCGTCGGCGCGGGCGGCCGCGTTCACCGTCTCCACCGCGGCCGCGGCCGGTGCGCGGTCCTCCGCCAGTGCGACCAGCAGCTCGCGGACCGCCGCACGTAGATCTGTGACGCGGCGAAGGTCGTCCGCGTCCAAAATGGCGGCGGGCAGGCGCAGCCACTCGGCGGCCGCGCGGGGCTGGGCCAGGTCGTCGACCTCGCCGCCGGTGCCGAGCCGGCGGGTGTTGACCAGCGCCAGCGCGGGGGAGCGCTCTTCGCCGGGTGCCGCAGTGACCACGTTCGCCTCCCGAAGTTCGTCCTTCATCTTCCAGGCTCGTTGACAGCCTACGCCGTCTCATGGATAAATGAGCAAGTATCCATGAGACGCGAGGAGAAACCGATGGTCGCCGTGTATCACCGCTTTGCCACCGTTGCCGGGCGCCGGCTGTTCTACCGGGAGGCCGGGCCCGCCGGCGCTCCCACGATCGTGCTGCTCCACGGATTTCCGACGAGCTCGCACATGTACCGCCACCTCATCCCGGCGCTGGCCGACCGCTACCACGTCGTCGCGCCCGACTACCTCGGCGCGGGTGCGTCCGACGCGCCGCCGGTCGGCGAGTTCACCTACACCTTCGACGCCCTGGCCGAGCTCACCCTCGGTCTGCTCGACGAGATCGGCCTCGACCGCTTCGCGCTCTACATCCAGGACTTCGGCGCCCCGGTCGGCCTGCGCATCGCGGCCGGGAACCCGGAGCGGGTCACCGCGATCGTCACGCAGAACGGCAACGCCTACGTCGACGGCCTGGGTGCCGGGCTGCCGCAGCGGCTCGCCGCCGGCACGCTGACGGACGAGGACCTGCGCGGCATGGTCAGCCTCGAAGCCACGCGGGCGCAGTACCTCGACGGCGTGCCCGACCCGGCGCTGGTCAGCCCGGACGTCTGGATCCACGACCAGGCACTGCTCGACCGGCCCGGCGGCGCCGAAATCCAGATGGCGCTGCTCGCGGACTACCACCACAACATCGGCCTGTACCCGAAGTTCCACGAATACTTCCGGACCAGCCAGGTCCCGCTGCTCGCCGTCTGGGGAGGCAACGACGAAATCTTCATCGCCGACGGCGCCCGCGCCTACGCCCGCGACCTGCCCGACGCCGAGATCCACCTCCTCGACTCGGGTCACTTCGCGCTCGAAACGCACTTGGACGCCATCGCCGGCTACGTCCGCGGGTTCCTGGGCCGGGTGGTGGGCTGAACCGCGTTGCCCCGCATCATTCTCCGCGGAGATCCCGCGGGTGACGGCCGGGCAGTCCGGCCGTCACCCCAGGAATGTCGTACCCGCGGACTAGACTCTACATCGGGGGCGCGTCATCCGGCTCATGCTGCACTTCCCTTGCACAGCAAGGACTTTTCAACCACCCAGCAACCGCGAGAGCGCATCCCGGGCTTTCGCGTCCTTCGACGCCAACGCCGTCAACTCCTGCGCCAGCGCCGCGAGCCAGTCGTCGACCGCGGTCTCCTTGCGGCTGATCACCACGCCCCGGACCACCTGGTGGATCTCCGCCGCGACCCCGCCGTGCTTCCCGGTGCTCAGCACCAGCACCCGGTCCGGCGTCCGGACCCGCACCGCGACCGCCTGGCCGTCGCGGCCCGCGACGCGGTCGGCGAACGTGCGTCGCCGGTCGACCTCGACCATGCCCGGCGGCAACGCGCTGCCCAGCGTGTCGGACAGGACCCGGTGGTAGGACTCGACGTCCGCGCGGTCCGTGCGCAGGGCAGCCGCCACCAGGTGGAAGTCCAGCTCGCCGCTCATCAGTCGGTCAGGGGCAGCACGAGCTGCGGCTTGGCGATGTGGTGGTCGGCGCGCAACGGCTTCACCGCCGTGCCGATCGCGAAGAACTCCGTCGTGTGCCCGCCCCAGCGGTGCGGCAGCGACAGCAGCTGCACCCCGACGATGCCCTCCGCCTCCAGCTGTTCGGCTTCCGTCTGCATCCGCGACATCGCGAGCTCGCGCGCGTCGTACAACGCCTCGGTGTACTGCGGGATCTCGACGTTCTGGCCGATGTTGCCCATCATCTGCCGGAACCGCTGGTGTGCGATGTGGTAGACGCACGTGCCCATCACCATGCCCAGCGGCGCGTAGCCGGCCTGCACCAGCGTCCAGAAGTCCTGCCCGGACAGGTCCGAGGTGAACGGCTTCCCGGTGTTGTTGCGCCATTCGCCGGGTTCGTCGGCCTTCACCGCGGTGCCGACGGCGATGAACTCGGCGAGGTCGCTGCCGAACTCCTTGAACTCGATCTCCAGGCGGACCGCGACGATCCCGTCGGCGCCGAGGACGTCCGCCTCCGCCTCCATCCGGGACATCGCGAGCTCGCGGGCGTGGTACATCGCCTGCGAAAGCCGGTCCAGCTCCTGGTTCTTGCTCCACCGTCCCATCTGGAAGCCGACGTGGTAGATGCTCGAGCCGAGCACGAGCCCGAGCGGCCGGAACCCGGCTTCGCGCACGAGGAGGAACTCGTTGACGCTCAGGTCGGACGTGAAGAGGCTGGTCTTCTGGCCCGGCCGCATCTCGGCGAGCCGGCGCATCGCATCCTCGGGGATGTGCTGCGCGGCGGGATCCGCGGTGGTCACGAGGCCTCCTCAGGAACGGTTCAACGGCAGGATCTTGAGCGCGCTGGTCGGGGCGGCGCGGCCTTCGTGGAAGCGGGCGATCGCGGTGCCGGTGACGGTGGCGATGCCGGCCACCGCAACCTCCTGCACCGGCCAGGTCCGCAGCGTCATGCCCGAGACGATGCCGCCGTCGGCGCCGCAGTCGCGGATCGCGCGGGCGAACTCCGCCCGCGCCGCACCGCGGACCTCGGTGACGACCTTCGTCGGCGCGTCGACTTCGGTGTTCCCGGCCAGCGGGTTGACCTGGTACTGCATGTTGTAGTCGAAGTGCGCGCGCCCGGCGACGCCGACCGCCATCCGCACCGGCACCCAGCCCGCCTGCATCAGCTTGCCGACGTCCTGGCCCGGCAGCTCGGTGGTGAACAGGCGGCCCGGCCGCTGGTCGGTTTCGGCGCGCACGGCCGTGCCGAGGGCGGTGAACTCCTGCATCACGTCGTCGAGCGCGGTGACGGTGACCTTGATCCCGAGGACGCCGTCGGCGCCGAGGGCGGTGGCTTCCTGCCCGAGCCGGTCGAGCGCGGTCGCGTAGCCCTGGCGCAGCATGCCCGAGAGCAGCTTGACCTGGTCGGCGGCCCACGCGCCCGGCCCGGTCCAGCCGACCTGCTGCACGACGCAGCCCATGACCTCGCCGACGGCGGTGAAGCCGGCCACTTCCGCTCCGACGGCGCCGGGCACGGTCAGCAGCGACGTCTTCAGCCCGGACGAGGCGTAGCGCTCGACGCGAGCCCGCGCGACGGGCGGCAGGCCACGACCGTCCCACTCGGGCACTGGCTGACCTCCTTCGACCGGGCTTTCGCTTCCATCGTGGCACGGATCCGCGCGGGCAGGAGGCGCGCGCGGGGTGATCAACGGGTATGTCCGGAAGGTCCGGTCGTCGCCGGGTTTCGGGAACTCACCGGCCGTCCAGCGGCAGCACCGGGAGCGACGACGTCGGCGCCGGACCCGTCCCGAACCGCGCCACCGCCGTGCCGAACACGCTCGCCACCGCCGTCGCTCCCGTGTGGCCCAAGGCCCACGCCCGCACCGTCGTCGACGACACCAGGCCGCCGTCCGCTCCCGATGCGCGCACCGCCGCCAGGAACTCCGCCCGCGCCGCCGCCCGGACGCTGGTCACCAGCTCGGTCGGCACCACCGCCTCCGCGCCCGGCCGGTCCGTCATGGCGATGTCGAACGCCGTCGCGCCGTCGATGCCGATCGCCAGCGTCACCGGGACCCAGCCCGCCAGCAGCAGCTTCGCCACGTCCGGACCGGACAGCCCCGTCGTGAACGGCCGTGGCGGGCGGACGCCGCGCACCGCGCGGACCGCCGTGCCCAGGACCACGAACTCGTGGACCGCCGCGCTCACCCGGGTCACCGTGCAGCCGATCGCCAGGACACCGTCCGCGCCGAGCGAAACAGCCTCTTCGCGCAGCCGGTCCAGGGCCGTCGCGTAGCCGCGGCGCAGGCCCGATGTCACGTCCTCGGACCGCGAGACGACGCAGCCCATCACCTCGCCGATCGGCCGCAGCCCCACCGCTTCGGCACCGACCGCGCCCGGCACCGACAGCAGCGACGTCCGCAGTCCCGACGCCGTGTACCGGCCGGCGCGCGGGTGCACTAGCGCCAGCTGTCGTCGCCGAAGCCGAGCGTCACCGGGCCCCGGCGGGACGTCTCGGCGATCGTTTCGGCGGGCAGGACGTCGTCGAGGAACGCGTAGTCCGCGCGCCGGTTGCGCGCGTGCCACTCCGCGATTTCGTGCCAGCCCGGTGCGGCCAGCGCGCCGCCGAAGTGCTGGACCGACAGCCCGGCCGTGAGACCGGCAAACCGGAGCCGGTCCGCCAGCGGCCAGCCGGTCAGGGTCGCCGCGACGAACCCCGCGCCGAAGACGTCGCCCGCGCCGGTCGCGTCGAGCACGTTCACCGGCAGCGCCGGGATGTCCGCCGTCTCGCCGGTGGTGGCGTCGACGGCCAGCACCCCGGCGGCGCCGCGGGTGATCACCGCGACCGGGACCAGGTCGGCGAGCGCCGCCAAGGCCGCTTCCGGGGTGTCCGTGCGGGTGTAGCGCATCGCTTCGACGTCGTTGGGCAGGAACGCGTGGCAGCACGCCAGCTGCTCGAGCAGCGCGGCCGACCACGCCTCCGACGGGTCCCAGCCGACGTCGGCGAACACGAGACTGCCGGCCTGGTGCGCGGTGTGGACCCACTCGGCCGTGTCGAGGCCGATGTGCGCGACGGTCGCGCGGCTCGGCGGCGGCGAGCCGGCCAGCTCGGCGACCGGGACGGGCGGCGGGTGGCCGTGCGTGACCATCGCCCGGTCGCCGGCGTAGGCGAGGGAGACGGTGACGGGGGAGTGCCACTCCGGGAACCGCCGCGACCGCGACAGGTCGATGTGCTCCTGCCGCGAAAGCACGTCCCAGCAGTAGCGCCCGTAGACGTCGGTGCCGAACGCCGCCGCCAGCGACGTCCGCAGGCCGAGGCGGCTCAGCGCCACCGCGAAGTTCGCGATGCCCCCCGGCCCCGAGCCCATGCCGCCTGTCCACACCTCCGTGCCCGGCTCCGGCGGTCCTTCGAGCCCGGTGAAGACCAGGTCGAAGAACAACAGGCCGGACAGGAAGACATCGATGTCGGGTGCGGACTCGGCCGGCACGGGGCACCTCCGGGACTCGAGGATGCGCACGAGCGTGCTTCAGGTGCGCGAAATACGCAAGAGACGCGCAAACTCGCTCGCTTGATGAGCGAGTTTGACTGCTATCGTCCCGGCATGCTGCCCCAGCGCCGCCACGAGCTGATCCTCCGGGCTCTCCGCGCGGAGGGCCCGGCGCCGGTCGGCGTGCTGGCCGAACGGCTGGGCGTCAGCCAGGCCACCGTGCGCCGTGACCTGGTGCGGCTCGATCGCGAGGGCCGGTTGACCCGCGTCCACGGCGGCGCGATGGCGGCCGACGACGAGCCGTTCGCGCGCGTGGCCGCCGAACGGGCCGACGACAAGGACGCCGTCGCCCGGCGCGCGGCGGGCCTGGTCGCCGACGGCGACACCGTGCTCCTCGACATCGGCACGACCGCGCATCGGCTGGCACGGCACCTGCGCGACCGCGCGCTGACGGTGATCACCAGCAGCCTCGCCGTCTACGACGAGCTGAAGGACGCCGACGACGTCCAGCTGGTGCTGCTCGGCGGTGTGGTCCGGCGCAGCTATCACTCGATGGTGGGATTCCTGACCGAGGACGCGCTGCGCCAGATCCACGCCGACACCGTCTTCCTCGGCACGAGCGGTATCCGCGGCGACGGCCACGTGATGGACTCGACGGTGGTCGAGGTGCCGGTCAAGCGCGCGATGGTCGCCGCGGGCGACCGCGTGGTGCTGCTCGCCGACGCGGGGAAGTTCCCCGGCACCGGCCTGGCCCGGGTCTGCGGCCCGGACGCGCTCGACGTCGTCGTGACGAGCCCCGGAGCCCACGAGCCGACCTGTTCGGCGTTGCGCGAGGCGGGCGTCGAGGTGCTGCGATGAGGTTGGCGATCTTGGGTGGCGGCGGGTTCCGGGTGCCGTTGGTGCACGGCGCGTTGCTGGCGGGCGGCGGCGTCACCGAGCTGGTTCTGCACGACGTCGACGCCGGGCGGCTCGCGGCGATCGAACGCGTTCTCGCCGAGCAGGCCGCCGGCGCGAAGACGGCGCCGCGGGTGCGGACCACCACCGACCTGGGCACCGCACTGTCCGATGCAGACTTCGTGTTCTCCGCCATCCGCGTCGGCGGGTTGCGCGGCCGCCGGATCGACGAGCAGGTCGCGCACGCGGAAGGCGTGCTGGGTCAGGAAACCGTCGGTGCCGGCGGGATCGCCTACGGGCTGCGGACCGTTCCCGTCGCCGTCGAACTGGCGCGGAAGATCGCGGAGCTGGCTCCGCGAGCGTGGGTCATCAACTTCACCAACCCCGCCGGGATGGTCACCGAGGCGATGACCGCCCACCTCGGCGGCCGCGTGCTCGGCATCTGCGACTCGCCGGTGGGGCTGTGCCGCCGCGTCGCGCGCGCTCTCGGCATCGACCCGGCGACAGCGTGGTTCGACTACGCCGGCCTCAACCACCTCGGCTGGCTGCGCGCGGTCCGCGTCGGAGGCGAGGACGTCCTGCCGCGGCTGCTCGCCGACACCGGGGCGCTGGAGTCGTTCGAGGAGGGCAAGCTCTTCGGCGCGGACTGGCTGCGTGCCCTCGGCGCGCTGCCCAACGAGTACCTGCACTATTACTACTTCGCCCGCGAAGCGATGAGCTCCCGGTCGCGCGGGGCCCAGTTGCTGGAGCAGCAACGCGGGTTCTACGCGGAACCTTCGCTGGCGTCGTGGGAACGCACGCGTTTGGAGCGCGAAGCGACGTACATGGCCGAGACGCGCGAGGGCGAGCGTGACGATCTCGAAGGCGGCGGCTACGAGAAAGTCGCCTTGGCGTTGATGCGGGCCATCGCGTACGGCGAACGCACGACGCTGATCCTCAACGTCCACAATGGATCCGCGCTCCCGGGGGTGCCGGCCGACGCGGTCGTCGAGGTGCCGTGTGTCGTCGACGCGAACGGTGCCCGGCCCCTCGCCACCGCGCCGCTGCCCGGGCACGCCGTGGGTCTGGTGACGGCGGTCAAGGCCGTTGAACGCGCGACGATCGAAGCCGCGACGACGGGTTCACGCGAGGCCGCGTTGCGGGCGTTCGCGCTGCACCCGCTGGTCGACTCGGTCTCCGCGGCGCGGCGGCTGCTCGACGCCTACGCCGCGGCGCACCCGGAACTCGCTTACCTGGCTTAGCAAAGTTCGCGCAGCAGCGGCGCCAAGCGGTGGGCGAGGTCGGCGTCGACCAGCTCGATCTCGCCGACGAGGAGTTCGGTGACGGCCCGGAACGGCGTGGTCAGGTCGTCGAGCCCGCGGACGAGCGTTGCCTCGAAGGGCCTGGTGACGTCGGCGGGCAGCTGGTCCAGGCCACGGCCCTCGACGGCGGGAACGCCGTGGCGCAGGCAAGCCAGGCTCAGCGTGAACTCCCGGACCCGGCCGATCATGTACTCGGCCTGCCAGCCGCGGCCGCGTTCGATGCTCGACCGCGCGTGCAGGGCGTGCAGCCAGGCCAGGTCGATCAGCCGCCGCGCCTCCGGAGGTCGTGACTGCGGGCGGTCCTGGGGCGTGCCGAACAGCAGCCGGAACTTCGGCGTCGTCGCGCCGAAGGCCGCCTCCGGCCAGAACGCCAGGTCGACCTGCAGGGTGTTCGCCAGCAGGAAGACGCGGAACACGGTCCGCTCGAAGACGACGTCCATGTGGTGCACGGCGCCGTGCTCGCCGTACATCCGCGCGGTGAAATCCGCGAGCACCGGCTCGGGCTCGCCGGCGACCGCGAAGGCGAGGTCGATGTCCGACCACTCGTCTTCGGCGTCGAGCGCGGCCGAGCCGGTGAGCGCGGCGCCGGTGACGCGCTCGTCCGACCGGGCCGCCTCGACCAGCGCTTCGCGGAGCAGGTTCCGATCGCCCGAAGTGAACATGATCCCCAGGTTAGACCGCGGCCATCGCGGTGAACTCCGCTTCCGCTTCGCCGCGCTCGACGTACAGCGACCACGCCTTGTCGGCGATGTCGTCCGGATCGAGGGTGCCGACCGCGAAGCCGTGGTCCTGCTTGGTGAACTCACGGTGGATGTCGCCGCCCTCGATGAGGCCGCCGATCGTCAGCGTTCCCGCGTAGACGCCGGTTTCGCTCAGGGCCGCGTTCAGCGTCAGGACGTACATGCGCAGCGCCGCCGACGCCGGCGCGAGGCTGCCCAGCATCGGCATCGGGTACTTGCCGCTCAGCCCGCCGGCGAAGAGCAGCGCGCCCGAGCCGCGTTCGAGCATGCGTGGCAGGACCGCTTCGACGAGCCTCGCCGCCGGGAGCGCGATCGCGTCGAACGCCGCGCGCAGCGCTTCGGCGCCCGTTTCGGTCAGGGAGGCGGGACGGGGGCCGGAGATGTCCGCCGGGCCGAAGTACACCGTGTCGATCTCGCCCGCCTCGGCCTCGATGCGCGCTAGAACGTCTTTCAGTTCGGCGGGGTCGGTCACGTCCGCGGTGTAGGTGTGCGTGGTGTCGCCCAGGGACTCGCGGTAGCTCGCGTGCCGGACTTCGGTGCGCGAGACCAGCGCCGTCGTGAAGCCTTCGCGGCCGAAACGGCGGGCGATCGACAGGCCGAGCCCCGGGCCGACTCCCAGGACGGCGATCACTTTGGACAAAGGTCCTCCTCGGCTAATGTGAGACTGTTCTCAACTTAGCCATAACATGAGGGTGACGTCAACTTGATGCGGCGAATGTCGTCATGGGTTCGGATCAGTGGCCTACGGGGCTGCTCCAAGTGGGTAGAACCTGTTTCAGTTTCCCGAGTGGGACGACACGATGTGCGCCATGGATGCCGAGCTGACCCGCCGCCAGATCCTGCGAGGCACCGCGGCGGGCGTGGGTCTCGCCATGACGCCCGGGCTCGCGAACGCCGCGAACACCGCGAGCGTGGGGGAGTACGACGTCGTCGTGGTCGGCTCCGGCGCGGCCGGGATGACCGCGGCGCTGACGGCGGCGAAGCGCGGCCTCAGCGTCGTCGTGCTCGAGAAGGCGCCGACGTTCGGCGGCTCGGCGGCTCGGTCCGGCGCCGGGATCTGGATCCCGAACAACCCGGTGCTGCTCGCCGCCGGCGTGCCGGACACGCCGGCGAAGGCCGCGCAGTACCTCGCCGCCGTCGTCGGACCCGACGTCCCGGCCGCGCGGCAGCAGGCGTTCCTCCGCAGCGGCCCCGAAATGATCGCGTTCGTCCTGGCGAACAGCCCGCTGCGGTTCCGGTTCATGGAGGGCTACAGCGACTACTACCCGGAGCTGCCGGGCGGGCTGCCGAACGGCCGCTCGATCGAGCCCGACCAGTTCGACGGCAATCTGCTCGGCGCCGAACTGGCGAACCTGAACCCGGCGTACCTCGCGACGCCGCCGGGGCTGGTCGTGTTCAGCGCCGACTACAAGTGGCTGAACCTGGCCGCGGTCAACGCGAAGGGCGCGGCCGTCGCCGCCGCCTGCCTCGCCCGTGGCACGGCCGCCGCGCTGGCCGGGCAGAAGCCGCTCACGATGGGGCAGTCGCTCGCCGCCGGACTGCGGGTGGGATTGCAGCGGGCGAACGTGCCGGTGCTGCTGAACACGCCGCTGCTCGACCTGAACGTCGAAAACGGTGCGGTGACGGGGGTTCTCGTGCCGAACGGGCTCGTGCGGGCCCGGCGGGGCGTGATCGTCGGCTCCGGCGGGTTCGAGCACAACGCCGCGATGCGCGCGCAGTACCAGCGGCAGCCGATCGGCACCGCCTGGACCGTCGGGGCCAAGGAGAACACCGGTGACGGCCACCGCGCCGGGCAGCGCGCCGGCGCCGCGCTCGAGCTGATGGACGACGCGTGGTGGGGCCCGGCCATCCCGATCCCCGGCGACCCGTACTTCTGCCTGGCCGAGCGGACGCTGCCTGGCGGGCTGATCGTCAACCAGGCCGGGACGCGGTTCGTCAACGAAGCCGCGCCCTACAGCGACGTCGTGCACACGATGTACGACAAGAACCCCACTGCGCCGGACATCCCCGCGTGGCTCGTCGTCGACCAGAACTACCGGAACAAGTACCTGTTCCGCGACACCCTGCCGCTGCTGCCGCTGCCGGACTCCTGGTACGCCGCGGGCGCGGTCTTCAAGGCGTCGAGCATTCAGGCGCTCGGCTCGGCGATCGGCGTGCCGCCGGCCGCGTTGAAATCCACAGTGGACCGCTTCAACGGCTTCGCCTGGTCCGGAGTGGACGGTGACTTCCGGCGCGGCGCCAGCGCGTACGACCACTACTACACCGACCCGCTGGTGCTGCCCAACTCCTGCCTCGCGCCGCTGTGGGCACCGCCGTTCTACGCGTTCAAGATCGTGCCCGGCGACCTCGGCACGAAGGGCGGCATGCGCACGGACGCCCGGGCGCGCGTGCTCCGCGCGGACGGCTCGGTGATCCCCGGCCTGTACGCCGCCGGCAACGCGAGCGCGGCGGTGATGGGGCACAGCTACGCGGGGGCCGGCTCGACCATCGGCCCGGCGATGACGTTCGGGTTCATCGCCGGGAACGACGTCTAGAACTCCTTTTCCACCAACGGGAGCACTTCGGTGCCGAGCAGTTCGATGGCGCGCATGACGTCCTCGTGCGGCACGCCGGACCAGTCCATCTGCAGCGCGTAGCGGTCGGCGCCGGTGAGCTTCCCGACGGTGATCAGCCGTTCGGCGATCTCCTGCGGGCTGCCGACGAACAGCGCTTGTGCGTCGTGGGTGTACTGGTCGTACTCGGCGCGGGTCGGGACCGCCCAGCCGCGGGCCTTCGCGCCGTACTTCATCGTTTCGAGCCAGTACGGGTAGAACTTCTCCTTGGCGTCCTGCGAGTTCTCGGCGAGGAACCCGATGGCGCTCATGGTGACGTGGAGGTCTTCGTTCTCGTGCTCGCCCGCCTCGCCGGCTCGGCGGTAGAGGTCGACGAGCGGGGCGAAGCGCTCGGGCCGGCCGCCGATCACGGCGTAGACCACGGGCAGGCCCAGCAGCCCGGCGCGGATCGACGACTCGGGGTTGCCGCCGGTGCCGATGGAGATGCGCAGGCGGTCGCCGTACGGGCGCGGCAGGATCCGCGCGTTCTCGAGGGGCGGGCGGAACTTGCCGGACCAGGTGAGCGGGTCTTCGCGATCGATGCGGAGGAGCAGGGCGAGCTTCTCCTCGAAGAGCTCGTCGTAGTCGCCGAGGTCGTGGCCGAAGAGCGGGAACGACTCGGTGAACGACCCGCGCCCGGCGAGCAGCTCGGCGCGGCCGTGGCTGAGCTGGTCGAGGGTGGTGAACTGCTGGTAGACGCGGACCGGGTCTTCGGTGCTCAGGACGGTGACTGCGGAGCTCAAGGTGATCTGGCGGGTGACGCTCGCCGCCGCGGCCAGCACCGTGCCCGGGCTCGAGATCGCGTACTGGTCGAGGTGGTGTTCGCCGAGGCCGTAGAAGCCGAGGCCCAGCTCGTCGGCGAGCTTGATGCGTTCCAGGGTGTTGGCCAGCGTCTGCGCGACGGACGGCTGGTCGCCGGTGCGCGGGTCCGGGGCGCGGTCGCCGAAGCTGTAGATGCCGAGTTTCATAGAGCGTTCAACTACCTGGGGGCCGGATTCGTTCCCGCCGGTCAGGTGCCGAGTGCCGTGGCCCACCGGACGATCTCCCGGGCCGTCCGCACCGGAGCCTCCCGGGGCAGGAAGTGCCCGACGTCGTCGAAGATGATCCGCTGGTACTCCGCGGCGAACAGGTGACCCTTCCCGGCGCTGGTCGAAGGCAGGTTGTCGGCGTCCTTCGCGCCGTGCAGCACCAAGGTCGGCACCTGGACGCGGGGCGGTTTCGCGAGTTCGCGCTCGAGCTCGGCGTAGGCCGGGTCGCCGTCGTCCTCACCCCAGCGGTGCAGGTAGGCGGAAACGGTGATCGGCGGCCAGTCGTCGTTCTGCCAGCTCGCCGCGGCCTGGTCGAAGTCCGTTTCGGCGAACTTCCAGCCCGGCGACCAGCTCGTCCACAGGTAGCGGCCGAACGCGCGCCGGTCGTGGCGCATCGCGTCCTGCCCGCGTTTCGTGGCGACGAACCACTCGTACCAGTACGCGTGGGCGAGCGGGTAGTCCAGCGGCGTGTCCGGGCCGCTCGCACCGTGGCCGGCCGACATCGCGACGAGGCGCGCCACCCGTTCGGGGAACACCGCGCCGACCACGTACCCGGCCCGCGCGCCCCAGTCGTGCCCGGCGATGACGACGTCCCGCAGGTCGAGGGCGTCGAGGAAGTCCCGCAGGTCCTGGCCGAGCGCCCCGGACTGACCGCTGCGCGGCTTGCCCGGCGCGCCGAACGTCGTCGGGCCGAAGCCGCGCAGGTACGGGCGGAACACCCGGAAACCCGCTTCGGTCAGCTCCGGGACCACCTCGTCCCAGCAGTGCACGTCGTCCGGCCAGCCGTGGACCGCGACCAGCGGCCGCCCGCCCGGCGGGCCGTCCACTTCGTAGCCGATCTCCAGATCCGGTGTCCGCACGAACTCCGTCATGGACTCCTCCGAGGTTCGGGTACGCCTTCGCCCGTCGGTTACCCGGCCCCGGCGGCCGGACACGCGCGAGTCTGGATGGCCTCGAGGTTCCCGCAGGGCGGCGGCGTCATCGGCCCTCCGCGGTCAGCGCCGACCCGGGTGCGCCGAGCTCGTGGGCCAGCGCCTGGTCGACCCACCGGTCGCAGTCGCCGGCGGTGACGGTGCCCTCGCGTGCGACGAACTGCACGGCCAGCCCGTCGAGCAGGGCGGTCAGCCGCCACGCCGCACCGCGGGCGTCCGGGCACCGGAACTCGCCGGCGGCGACGCCCTCGGTGATGAGCGAAACGACGGCGTCGCGCCACCGCAGGTCGAGCCGCTGGACGACCTCCCGCAGCTCGGCGTCGCGCATCGCGGCGGCGCCGGCTTCGATCCACAGGTGCCAGCCGGCGGTGGGCTCGGTCGGCCCGTAAAGGGCGAGGACGGCGCGAAGCCGTTCACCGGCCGGACCGGGCCGGGCGAGCTCGTCACGCAGGACGGCGAGGTTGCGCTCGGCGGCCTGGCGGAAGGCCTCGATGATGAGGGCTTCGAGCGTGCCGAAGTGGTAGAAGACCAAGGCGGTGCTGACGCCGAGGGCCTGCGCGACATCGGCGGCCCGCACGCCGGCGATGCCGCGGGCCCGGACCCGGTCGAGCGCGGCGAGCACGATCTCCTCCCGCCGGACCGCCACCGCCTTGCGCGCCATGCGGTCACCGTACCCAGGGGGTGGCGCCGGGGCAGGGTCCGAACGTCGGTCAGCCGCGCAGCTCGGTGACGAGCGCCCGCAGCCAGGGCCCGGCGATCGCGGGCTCGGCGGAGATTGTCCGGACGAGCGTGTCGCGCACCGCCGCGGATCGGCCGGCGTCGACGAGCGCGAAGGCTTCGGCCAGCGCGCGGCGGGTTGCCTTCCCGTGGTCGGGGGTCCGGACGGTCTCGTCGGTCCACCGCTGCCGCGGGAACGACGGGGTCAGCTTCGGCTGGTCGTTGCCGAAGTAGAACCAGACGTCCCGCGCGAGCGACACGTTGCGAACCGCCGCGGCGGGCAGTTCCCGCGTCCAGGCGACATCCTCCTGCCAGCGCCAGGCGTCCGGGCGGATCGGCTGGCGCAGGGTGACACCGAGGAAGCGCAGCTTGCGCCGGATGACGTGCCACGCTTCGCGGTCTTCGTCGATCCAGTCGCGCAGCTGGACGTACAGCTCGGTGAAGGTGTCGCCTTCGTAGACGAGGTCGGCGAAGACGGTCGGCCGGGTCCCGCGGGCCAGCGTGTACGGCGTGATCCCGGCGGCGGCGAGGTTTTCGCGCAGCAGCCGCACGTCCCGGCGGCCGAAACCGTGCCGTGGCTTGAGGGAGAGGGGCAGTTGGTGCACGCGCTCCCGCCACGACGTCTGTTCGAGGGCGCCGCCGAGGAGGTCGTGCATGCTGTCCAGCGAGCGGCCGACGAAGTGGAGTTCGCCGTCGCCGCAGCGGGCGAGAACCTTGGCGGTGCAGGTGGTGAGGTCGCCGAGGAACCAGAGGTGCGGCTTTTCGGTGTCGTCGAGGAGCGTCCCGACCTGGTCGGGACGCACCAGGTCCCACCGGAACGGTCGGTTCGTCATACGGCCAGGGTAGGTTCGGGATTCCTTGGGGGGCAACGGGTTTTCGCAGGGGTGTGCTCGAGAGGAATAGCTGTGGTGGCGTGGTTTTGGTCGCCGCCGCGGGGATCCGACGGCGGGACGCTGCCGGGCGCAGGAGAGCTTCCCGACGGCCGACGGCCGGGAATGGCGAGGCATGGCGGGCCGGCGAGGCGGGGGCGAAGGCGGATCGGCCGACGTGGTGACGGGGCGCGAGGTGGCGGGGATGGCAAACCGACGGGCGCCGAGGTGGCGAGGGGGTGGCGAGGCGACGGGCCGACGCGGTGGGGGAGAGCGGCGGGTGGACTGGGCGGTAGGCCGCTGGGCCGGAGGACCGCTCTCGCGGTTCCCCGGCCCAGCAACGGAAACAGCCCTCAAGCCGTCCACTTCGGATCGCGGCCCAGGTAGCGCAGCAGCGCTGACACCGCGTCGTCGTCGGCCTGGCCTTCCAGTGCCGGTGCGTACGCGAACCCGCGCAGGGGCTCCGCCAGTTGCTTCGCCACCGGCAGCAGCGCCTCCGCCACCTCCTGCGTCAGCGGGGATTCCTGGCCCGTCGCGATCGCGATGTCCCACGCGTGGACCGCCGCGTCCAGGGCGGCTGCTCCCACCGCCACCTCGGCCGGGAGGGCGCCCTGCGGCAGGGGCGTCGGGACCGCCTCCGTGCCCGGGGAGACCTTGGCGAACGCCGCTGCCGCCGCGGCCAGCTTGGGCTCCAGGAACCCCGGCACGTCCGCGAGCTCGCCCGACGGCGCGAACGGGTTGAAGTCCGGGCCCGGCTCTCCCGTGATGAACGCCGCGTAGCCCTGCTGGTCGCCGCCCGCGTGCTGGAGGACCTGGGTCACGTTCCATTCCGAGCACGGCGTCGGCGCGGACCAGTCCGTCACGCCCGCCACCGCCGAGCGCAGGGCCTGGTGGGCCGACGCCAGCAGCGGCCACGGCGACGCAAGCCCGGCGAAGAACGCGCGGATGTCCGCCACCAGGACCTCCGGGGCCTCGTGCGCCGAGTAGTGGCCGGCCGCGTCGCGGGGGCCGTCGCTGCCCGACCGGGCGTCGTAGGCGTTCCAGCTGACGATGTTCGCGTGGTCCCGCTCGGCGAAGCGGCGGATCGACTGGAAGTCGCCCGCGAACATCGCCAGGCCCGTCGGGACCGTGGTCGGTGCCGACGGGTGAGAAGGCGCGTGCGCGTCCTCGTAGTAGAAGCGGATCGACGAGCCGCCCGTGCCCGTCAGCCAGTACAGCGCCACGTTCGCGAGGACGAAGTCCGCGTCGAGGTGCTCGCCGAACAGCTGCGCGTTCCACGCCAGCAGCGCCAGCGGGGAGTCGGCCAGCGCGAACGCGAGGGTGTGCGGCTGCTGGCTGTGCAGCGTGTTGAAGGAGAACATGTTCTCGTAGAACCACTGCAGGTGCGCGAGCGCGGCCTGGTCGGCCTCGCTCAGGTCCGCCATCTCCGCCGGGTCACCGGACGGGAACGAGAACAGCTGCGTGACGTGCACGCCGACGACCTTCTCCGGCGCGAGCCGCCCGATCTCCGGCGAGATCATCGACCCCGCGTCGTTGCCCGCCGCGCCGTACGACTCGTAGCCCAGCCGGCTCATCAGCTCCGCCCACGCCGCCGCCGTGCGGTGCGTGCCCCAGCCCGCCGACCGCGTCGGGCCGGAGAACCCGAAGCCCGGCAACGACGGGATCACCAGGTGGAACGCCGGCGCGTCGGCCGATTCCGGCTCGGTCAGCGGGCCGATGACGTCGAGGTACTCGGCGATCGAGCCCGGCCAGCCGTGCGTCAGCACCAGTGGCGTCGCGTCCGCGCGGGACGACCGGACGTGCAGGAAGTGGATCGTTTCCCCGTCGATCTCCGTGACGAACTGCGGGTACGCGTTGAGCCGCGCCTCGAACGCCCGCCAGTCGAACTTCTCCAGCCAGTGCTCGGCCAGCGCGCGGACCCGCTCGTTCGTGACGCCGTACTCGGCGGGCAGGTCGTCCGGCCAGAGCGCCCGCTGGAGACGGTCACGCAGGTCGTCCAGGGCGGACTGGGGGATCTCGGCGCGGAACGGGCGAAGGGCGGGGACCGTCATGACTAGCTCCTCGGAGACTGGAACGGAATGCTTCGTTCCGAACTGTAGCAGAGCGGAACGATCCGTTCCAGTGCTAATCTGGACCCATGCCCGAGACCGCCTTACCGGGTCGCCGCGCCCAGGCCGCCCGCAACGACTTCGTCATCCTCGATGCCGCCCGCCAGGTCTTCCTCGTGGACCCGAAGGCGCCGATCTCGCACGTCGCCGAGCGCGCGGGCGTCGGGATCAGCGCCCTCTACCGGCGCTACCCGAGCAAGGAGTTCCTGCTCTGCCGGCTCTGCCACGACGGCCTCCGCACCTACATCGCCGAAGCCGAGGCCGCCGACGAGGAGCCGGACGGCTGGACGGCGCTCACCGGTTTCCTCCGCCGGGTGGTCGATGCAGACGTGCACTCGCTGACCGTCCACCTCGCGGGCACGTTCACCCCCACCGACGAGATGGGCGCCGACGCGCGCCGGGCGAACGAGCTGTCGGCGGCGCTCTTCGCGCGGGCGCGCGGGACCGGACGGCTCCGTGAAGATGCCGTCACCGAAGACATCGGCATGATCCTCGAGTGCTGCGCGGCGATCCGCGTGGACGACCCGGAGCGCACCACCGAGCTGCGCCGCCGCTACCTGGCGATGCTCGTCGAGGGGCTGGAAGCGGGAAAAGACCGCGAGCTCCCCGGCCCGCCGCCGCGTCCGGGTGAGATGAACGGCCGCTGGCGTCCGTCCTGACGGGCGTGCCGCGGCGCGTCCGGATGGCGGTAACGAATGCCGGTTTTGCGACGACTGATCAGCGTCGGACGTCCTCCCAAACCACGCAGCATCTGTCAGAGCGGCATTCCCCGGACCGAAACGGCGAGATCACGACTATGCAACGAAGCTGGCGAAGAACCACGATCCTGTCCTCGGTGGCCGCACTGGCCACGGCATTCCTCGCGATGGCACCCGCCGCGCAGGCGGACGTGCCCTCCAGTTCTGTCGAAGTCAGTACCACCACGGTGCTTCCCGGGCAGACATTCACCATCTCGGAAACCGTGCACAACGACCGCGATTTCACGATTTCCTTCGCCAAGGCCGCCCTTTACGGCACGCCGACGCCGATCACCGACATCGTCGACGTCGTTTCCTGCACCAACACGACGGCGGTCGGCTGTTTCCAGGCCGGGAGCAGTTACCGCGCCGCGTTCGGCGACCTCGAGGCGGGCGGCACGAAGACCACGCTGTGGACCTTGCGCGTCAAGGACACCGCGGCGCCGGGCCAGTTCACGCTGCAGCACCAGTTCGTGGGCGACAACTACTCGTTCGACACGTACGACGGCCCGGTGATCACGATCGGCAACCCGGCGACCAACGCCGACGTCAAGGTCGCGCTCGCCGCGTCCGGCCGCGGCGGGCTGAACGCGCGCATCGACTACACGCTGACCGTGACGAACTCCGGCCCGTCCACCGCGACCGGGATCCGCGTCGTGGCCACGTATCCGTCGGGCCTGTCGTTCGGCAGCGCCACCGGCTGCACCCGTGTGGGCAGCACCCGGACGTTGAACTGTGACGTCGCTTCGCTGGCGTCCGGTGCTTCGGCGACGGCGAAGTTCTCGGTCAACGGCGGCCTGCTGGCGCTCGGCTCGTACACCGCGACAGCGGTGCGCACGGCCAGTTCGCCGGCGGATCCCACCAGTGCCAACGACAGCGCGTCGAAGACGTGCTCGGCGCTCACCGGGCTCATCGTGACCTGCTAAGGGCTCGCGAGAGGTGAACCGGGCTCGTGTCCTCCGCCAGGGACACGGGCCCGGTTCGCGTTTTCCGCCGGTTCAGCCGGTGACCGAGGCGTACAGCTTCGCGATGTCGTCGTCGAAGTACGGGCTGTAGGAGACGTCCGGGGTGTCGCCGCCGAGCTGGTAGCCGCCGATGACCCCGATGACCGCGCCGCCGGTCACCCACGGGCCGCCGCTGGTGCCGTCCGGGAAACCGGGGCACGCGACGCGCTGCTGGTAGGTGTCGGACCGCGTCGTCGTGCCGGTGCACACCACGGGGGAATCGGTGGTGTCGGGGTACCCCGTCAGGGTGATCGTGTGGTCGAATCCGCGGTCGGTGCCGAGGACATTCGCGCCGGTGAGGCTTTCCAGCGAAGCCGTGTTCCCGGGCTGCTGAACGGTCAAGAACGCGAAATCCAGATCCGGGTCGGCCGAAGACGTCCACCCGTCCGCGACGGCGACGGCGGTGACCGTCCACATTCCCAGCGGGGCGACGCCGTCGTGGAAGCCCGGCGCGAAGGACATTCCCGCCTGGACGCAGTGCGCGGCCGTCAGCACCAGATCGCCGGCGCCGGAATGCACGACGCTCGCCGTGCAGAAGTGGTGGCCGTTCGCGAACAACGCGCCGACCGGGGAAACGGTCGCCGCAGCCGCGGCGGCCGGAGCCGGAGGAGCGACCGAAGTGGACGGTGAACCGGCGGCATAGGCGTCGTCGGCGGTCGTGTCCGTGCCGGCGACGAGACCAGCGCCGAGCACCAGCACGGTCGCCGCGGCCGCGAGCGCGGGCCTCAGGAACTTGATCGCCACCGTCCCAGATCACCACATCGGAGCCGGTTCGGCAGCGCAGCGATGCGGATGCACAGCGACTTCACAGCGGCTGCGACGTGGTCACGGCCGCCGGGTTCGGGCTAGGTGAGGTTCTTGGGCAGCAGGGTGGTCGCCGGGTCGGCGGCGGTGACCGCCTTGGGCCGGCGGTCGCGGAACAGCCAGCCGCCGATGATGCCGCCGGCGAAGCCGAACATGTGGCCCTGCCAGCTGACTCCCTCTTCGGTCGGCAGCAGGGACGCGAACTGGTAGGCGAAGCACAGGGCCATCACCAGCCCGATCACGATGTCGATCAGGTGCCGGTCGAACAGCCCGCGCACGATGATGTAGCCGAAGTAGCCGAAGACCAGGCCGCTGGCCCCGACCGTGACCGAGTGCGACGGCGAGATGAACCAGACGCCGAGCCCGCTGGCGACGATGATCAGCACGCTCACGCCGAGCCACTTCTTCACCCCGCGGTAGGCGGCGAGGAAGCCGAACACGAACAGCGGTCCGGAGTTGCCTTCGATGTGGCCCCAGCTGCCGTGCAGGAACGGCGCGCTGAAGATCTCCGGCAGCGACGCCGGGTCGCGCGGCTCGATGCCGAACTCCGTGCTCAGGTCGTAGCCCGTCGGGGCGTTGACGAGCTGGATCACCCACAGCACGGCCAGCAGCCCCACCATCACCCACAAGGCCTTCTTGGCTTCGGCGATCATCGCTTCGGCGTCGCCGCGGGCCGGGCCCTCGCTGGTCGTGCTCATGCTCTCCCCCTGCTCGGTCTGCGCCGAGGATAACCGGACGAGGGGCGCGGACGCGGCGTTCCGGACCGAGCCGTGACCTGGCAGGGTTCGTGCCATGACGTCACTCCGCCCGGAGACGGTCTTCCGCGGCCGTCGCACGCCCGCGGGCCGCGCGCTCGTCATGGCCATCGTCAACCGCACGCCCGACTCCTTCTACGACCAGGGCGCGACCTTCGCCGCAAACGCGGCCCGCGACGCCGTCGACCGCGCCGTCGCGGCGGGCGCCGACATCGTGGACATCGGCGGGGTCAAGGCGGGTGCGGGCCCGGAAGTGGACGTCGGCGAGGAGATCGACCGGGTCGTGCCGTTCGTCGCCGAGGTGCGGGAGCGTCACCCCGGGCTGGTGATCAGCGTCGACACCTGGCGGCACGAGGTCGGGCGCCGGGCCTGCGAAGCGGGCGCCGACCTGCTCGACGACACCTGGGGCGGCGCCGACCCGAAACTGGTCGAAGTCGCCGCCGAGTTCGGCGCGGGCTACGTCTGTTCCCACGTCGGCGGCATGCCGGTGCGCACCGACCCCTACCCCGAGCCGAGCCCGGACCGGCCGTTCTGGCCCCGCTACGACGACGTCGTCACGGAAGTCGTCGCCGAGCTGACCGCGGCGGCCGAGCGGGCGGTCGCCGCCGGGGTGCCGCGCGGCGGCGTGCTCGTCGACCCGACGTTCGACTTCGGCAAGAGCACCCGCCACGGCCTCGCGCTGCTCCGGCACCTCGACCGGCTGGTGGCGACGGGCCGGCCGGTGCTGGTCGCGCTGTCGAACAAGGACCTGATCGGCGAGACCCTGGGTGTCGGAGCCCACGACCGCCTCGCGGGCACCCTGGCGGCGACGGCGATCGCCGCGCACGCCGGTGCCGCGGTCTTCCGGGCGCACAACGTGCGGGAGACGCGGGAAGCCGTGGAGGCCGTCGCCGCGGCGTCCTGAACCGTTCATGTCGCCGGAGCCATGGCGTACAAAGGACGAAGAGGTGATGCCGGATGACGCCCTCGGTGGTGCGGCACGCGAAGCGGCGCCGATGGGCGGTCGTCGCCGCCGTGGCCGCGGTGCTCGTGTCCGTGCCGTCGGTGGTCGCCGCGCTCGCCCCGGCGGGGGAGCAGGCCGACCCCGGCCGGCTGCGCGAGCTCGTGCTGGGGTCCGCCCCGCGGCCGTACCAGGGGTACGCCGAAAGCGCCGGGTCGCTCGCCCTGCCGGAGCTGCCGAACCTCGCTCCCGTCACCGCGCTCTTCTCGATGCGGACGCCGATGCGCGCCTGGTACGCCGGGCCCGACCGCTACCGCGTCGACATCCTCGGCACGGCCGGTGAGCACGACGTCTACCGGCTGCCCGACGGCGAATACACGTGGGACTACGGCGACAACACGCTGACCGAGCTGATCGGCGAACCGGGCGTCCGGCTCCCGCGGGCCGGCGACCTGCTGCCGCCCGAGCTCGCGCGGCGGATCCTCCAGGCGGCGAAGGGCGATCCGGTGAGCGCGCTGCCGGGCCGGAACGTCGCCGGTGTCGCCGCGTCCGGGCTGCGGCTCGTCCCCGCCGATCCGGCCACGACGATCGGGCGCGTCGACGTCTGGGCGGACCCGGCGACCGGCCTGGCTGTGCGCGTCGAGGTCACCGCCCGCGGGCAGCAGGCGCCGATCCTGGTCACCGAGTTCCAGCAGCTCGAGCAGACGATGCCGGTCGTCGAAGCACCGCGGCCGGTGCCCGGCTCGGGGTTCACCGTCGCGAGCGCCCCGGACGTCTCGAACGCGCTCGGCGCGCTGGGCCAGGCGCCGCTGCCGGCGACGCTCGCCGGGCGCCCGGTCGTGTCGTCGAAGTTCGGTGGCGTCGAGGGCGCCGCGCTCTACGGCACCGGGCTGGCGTCCTTCGCGGTCATCGCCGTGCCGCGCGCGGTCGGGAACGCCGCGAGCGACGCCGCCGGGAAGGCCGGCGCGGTGCAGACGAGGCTGCCGGCGGGCAGCGTGGTGCAGCTGTCGATCACGCCGTTGTCGCTGGCGATCGTCCGCGCTTCGGCCTTCCGCCGCTCCTACCTGCTGGCCGGCACCGTGACGCCGGACGTGCTGAAGACCGTCGCGGAAGAGCTGTCCACGCTGCGCCGGAGCGGCCGATGATCGTCACGCGCGCGCTGACCAAACGGTACGGCCGCACCCTGGCGGTCGACGCCGTCGACCTGGCGGTCCGCGAAGGCGACCGCTACGGCTTCCTCGGCCCGAACGGTTCGGGCAAGACCACCCTGGTCCGGATGCTGCTCGGCCTCGTCTACGCGACCAGCGGGGAGATCGAGGTGCTCGGCAAGCCGGTCCCGAAGCGCGTTGCCGAGGTACTGCCGCAGGTCGGCGCGCTCGTCGAAGGCCCGGCCGCGTACCCGCACCTGTCCGGGCGCCGCAACCTCTCGCTGCTCGACGCCGCCGGGCGCGGCGGCGGGCGGCGCACGCGGCGGCAGCGGATCGACGACGCGCTGGAGCAGGTCGGGCTCGCCGCGGTGGACCAGCGGCCGGTGAAGGCGTACTCCCTCGGCATGCGGCAACGCCTCGGGCTCGCCGGCGCGCTGCTGCGCAAGCCCCGGCTGCTGGTCCTCGACGAGCCGACCAACGGCCTCGACCCGCAGGGCATCAAGGAAATCCGGGAGCTGTTGGTCGAGCTGAACGCGGGCGGCACCACGGTGTTCCTGTCCAGTCACCTGCTGGCCGAGGTCGAACAGCTCTGCACGCGCGTCGGCGTCGTCGACCGCGGGCGGCTCGTGCTGGAGGACGACCTGGACACGCTGCGCGCCGCGACCGGCCGGGTCCTGGTCGGCACGCCGGACCCGGCCGAGGCGGCCGCCGTCCTCGACGGCCAGCTCGAGTCCCGCGTCGGCGACCGCCTGGTCATCCGGCACAGCGACCCGGCGGCGCTGAACGCGATGCTCGTCGAAGCGGGGGTGCGCGTGACGTCGATCCACGCCGAGCAGCGGACCCTCGAGCAGGTCGTCCTCGACGTGACGGGTCCGGGCTCCGACCGGTTCGGGGCCGCCGGATGATCCTCGTCGAGCTGCGGAAGCTTGCGCTGCGGCCGCGGGTGTGGGTCAGCGTGCTGCTGCTCTGCCTGCTGCCCGCGATCGTCGGTGTCTTCCTCGCGACGGCCGACTTCGCGCCGCCACCGGGGCAGGGCGGGGCGTTCCTGTCGGCGGTCGTTTCCGACGGCGCGCTGTTCCCGGCGGCCGCGCTCGCGCTCGTCCTGCCGTTGTTCCTGCCGATCGCGGTCGCCGTCACCGCGGGCGACTCGATCGCGGGCGAGGCGTCCACCGGCACCCTGCGATACCTGCTCGTGCGTCCGGTCGGCCGGACGCGGCTGCTCGGCGCCAAGATGGTGGCGCTCGCCGTGTACGTGACCGCGGCGATCGTCATCGTCGTGCTGACTTCGCTGGTGCTCGGGGTGATCCTGTTCGGCACCGGCGGGACGCCGGGGGTCGCCGGGCCGGGCGGGCAGCCGACCGGCGTGACGTCGTTGTCGGGGCAGTCGCTCAGCTCGTCCGGGCTGGGCCTGCGGTTGCTGGGCGCGGTTTCCTACATCGTCGTGTCGATGCTCGGGTTCGCCGCGATCACGGTGTTCCTGTCGACGGTGAGCGACTCGGCACTGGGGGCCGCGCTCGGCGGATTGGCTGTTTTGATCACCAGCTCGGTGCTGGAGACCCTGGACGCGGCCGCGTCGGTGAAGCCGTACCTGCCGACGCACTACTGGCTGTCCTGGATCGACTTCTTCCGCGATCCCGTGCTGTGGCGCAACATCGACCACGGCCTGCTGCTGCAGGCCGGCTACATCGTCGTGTTCTTCGGGGCCGCGTGGGCGAACTTCGCGACCAAGGACGTCACGAGCTGAGGCACTCCGTCGGCGCCTCGAGCGGAGAGGTGCCGAGGGCTTGGAGGACCAGTTCGGTGACGGCGGGGTCGGTGGGGAGGTCGCCGTGGCCGGCCCGGTTGCCGGGGCAGACCTGCTGGAGGGCGACGTTGACGGCGCCGTCGAGCCGGGCTGACTCGGGCGGGGTGACCGTCTCGTCGCGTTCGGTCCAGACCGAGAGCCACGGCAGGGTGGCCGGGATTGGTTCCTTCGCCAGCTCCTGCATCAGGGTGCTGCCGGGGGCCAGCTGCACGCACGCGGCCGGGCAGCCGCCCGGGACGAGCGCGCCGCCCGCCGCGGCGAGACCGGTGCCGTGCATGGGCGCGCCGAGCGTGATCACCCGGCGCGCCTGGTGGTCACCGCCGTCGCGGCTGACCCACAGCCGGGCCACGACGCCGCCCGCGGAGTAACCGATGACGTCCACCGAAGGTGCTCCGCGGGCGTACGCGTTCTCGACGGCTTCGGCCAGAACGGCGGCCTGTTCGACCAGGTCACCGGTGCCGTCGCCGGCCAGGGTGAGGACTTCGGTGCCGCGGCCGGTGGCCTGCCGGATGCGGCCGGCGAGTTCGTTCAGGGCGCCTTGGCCACCGCCGTAACCGGGGACGAGCAGGACGGGCCCGGGCTTGCCCTGGTCGGGCGTCCCGGCCCGCGGCGCGGCGCTGGAGCCGGTGCCGGCGAGGAGGGCCGCGACGAGCACGGCCACCACGACGACGGCGACGCCGCCCATGAGCAGCCGCCGTCGGGGGCTGAAACCGCGCCACCAGGCCGAGATCCGCACGGCTCCATCATGACCCGGCGGGAGCGATGAGGGCGTGAGGGAAGCGGGATCCCGCGTGATCCGGCCCGGAACTCGCGTGATCGAGGCCGGAACTCGTGTGATTGAGGCCGGAACTCGCGAGTTACGGCTCCGATCACGCGAGTTACGGCTCTGAGCACGTGAGTTCCGGGTGGGACGTCACCCGTTCGGCGCTGAACCGGAGCGTGACGGCCCCCGTGTGCCGGGTGGGAGTGTGGAGACAAAACCGGGGTGAGCTGACATGCGGATCCGGAAAATACTGCTCGTCGTACCGTTGCTGGTCCTGGACCTCGTCGCCTGCGGGCAGCCGGAGGTCTTCGTCAAGGTGGGCAAGGCGGTGCCGGTGCCGGCGAGCACCGGCGTACCCGCCTGCACGTGGCTCGGGGATACGCCGGTGGCGCCGGAAGTGGTGCGGCTCTAGGCGAACGGGTCGCGCTCAGGAGATGCGGCGGACCGGTTCCCCGCCCAGCAGGCAGTCGAGGTCGATCCGGCCGCCCGCCGCCGCGAGGACCGCGTCGATCGCCAGATCGACGTCCAGCTTCCGGGCGTGCTGGTCGGCGTACGCGCGCATCAGGTTGCCGATGTGACGCTCGGGGTTGCGCCAGCCCGGCCACCGCAGGGCCGCTTGGTCGGCCAGTCTCGTGAAGTCGGTCTGACGTTCCGTCACCTCGAGCAGCCACTCCAGGTAGACGCGCATCGCGTGCAGCGAGCTGTGGCCGGGCGTCGCCACCGGGCCGTGCCCCGGGACGACCGTGCGCGGGCGGAACGTGTCCTGCAGCCAGGCGAGCGCGTCGAGCCAGCCCGTGATCGAGCCGTGCACCGCCAGCGGCGTGTCCCGGACGGACACGAGGTCGCCGGTGAACAGCGTGCCCGAACGCGGCTCGTGCACCACCAGGTCGCCCGCGGTGTGCGCGACCCCCGGCACCGCCACGACGTCGGCGACCGCGTCGCCGAGGTCGAGGCGGTGCCAGCCGGTGACCGGCCGGACCGCGGCCGGCTCCGGGGGCTCGAGCACGCCCCACTGGGTGTAGGTGAAGACGTTGCCGTAGGTCTGCGGGCCGGCCTTGACCAGGTCGACGCTGCCGGGCGCGGCCAGCGCCGTCCCGCCGTCGCGCAGCGCGACCCCGACGCCGTTGTGGTGCTCGCCGTGCGCGTGCGTGACGACGACGGTCAGCTCCTGCCCGCCCGCGTACTTGCGGACGTCGCGCATCAGCTCCAGCGTCGCCTGCTCGGTGCCGCACGTGTCGACCAGCACGACGCCTTCGCTGCCCTGGATCCAGCCGCTGTTCGAGACGAACCACTCCGCCGGGCTCTTCACGTACGCGACCACGCCCGGGCGCGCGTGCCGGAGCGGGACGATGTTCGATGTGACGGCCGGCATGGTTCCTCCCCTGGACTGACGAAGCGGTTAACGACGGGGGCGCGAGCAGGTTGCGGGCATTTACCCCGAGATGACCCAGCGCTGGCCGGCCGCCGCCGAACACGTCCAGAGCTGCAGGCGGGTGCCGTCGGCCGAAGAGTTCCCGGTCGCGTCGAGGCACTTGCCCGACTGCGGGTTCAGCAGCGTCCCGTCCGACCGGGCCTGCCACGTCTGCGCGCCGGTGGCGTTGCAGTCCCACAGCTGCACGAGCGTGCCGTCCGCGGTGCCGCTGTTCGCGACGTCGAGGCACTTGCCGAGCGCGCGGATGCTGCCGTTCTGCCTGGTCCACCGCTGGGCGGGGGTCGTGTTGCACGTCCAGAGCTGCACGGCCGTGCCGTTGGCGGTGCCGCTGTTGGACACGTCGGCGCACTTCCCGCCGAGCCCGGTGATGGTGCCGGCGGGGTAGGGCGTGCCGCTCGCGATGAGGTACGCGCTCGTCGCGACGTTCCAGTGCGTCGCCAGGTAGCTGCCGGGCGCCGGGTTGGTGTTGAAGTAGTCGTCGCCGAGGCAGTCGAACTGGTTCTCCGGCGCGCCGGGGCAGACCTTCACGAGGGTGCCCGGCGGGTTCGGGAGGCCGCCGTCGTCGTAGCACATGATGTCTTCGTCGTCCCAGCAGTGACCGTAGGCGCTGGAGTTCGGCGCGCTGCGCTGGACGGCGCCGAGGGTGTGCAGGAGTTCGTGCCCGGTGGCCTGCCAGGACCAGCAGCCGGTGCCGACCGTGGCGTAGTGCGGGCCGGCGTTGTAGGGGTTGTTCGAGCCGGGGCTGTCGTTGCCGCCGTTGCCGAACGCGAGGCCGCAGCCGTCCTTGTCGTACCAGACGATGTACTTGCGGTCGGCGCGGTTGTAGCCCTGCGCCTTGATGGCGTTGGTGATCGTGTCGACGGTCGCCATGTCGCCCTGGGCGATGGTCACGTTGTTCACGGTCGCCCGGCAGCCGGAGTCGGTGACGTACCGGACGTGGCGCACGCCCCCGCCGAGCCGGCTCGCGGCCTCGACGAAGCCGTCGTCGATCTGGCTCGCGAAGGTCTGGAACTGACCGACGAACTGCGCGTACCGGTCGGCTTGCGTGTTGCCGCGGACGTAGAGGGCTTGGACGCGCTTGCCGCTCGTGCCGTCGCCGTCGCAGACGGTGGACAGCGGGGCCACGGTCGCGGTCTGGTGCCGCAGGTGATCGGGAAGCTGTTCGGTGCCCTCACCCGCGGCGGCGGCCGAGGGCAGCAGAGCGGTGGCGAAGACGAGGGCGGTGCTGAGCGCGGCGATGCGCCAGGTTCTCGCGGTCATGGGGGGAGTTCCGCCTTTCCCGGTGCGACAGGGGACGAGAAGTGCGGTCTAGACCACTGGGAATGATAGGCAGCGGGTGAGCGGGCTGTCACTGACAAGAACGGACAGCTTGGAGTGAATCGCCCACCGGAAATTTCGGTCGTTTGATTGAAATGATCTTCCCGAACCGTTGAGCGGTATAGGTCTTGACAGTCGATCTCGGACGTCCATACTGGTATATACCTTTATGGGAGGGTCCGGGAAAATCGAGGGGGCTTCGCGCTCGCGGGCCGACGGAAGGTCTGAGGGGTCCTTCCGTCGGCCGCGCGAAGCCGTCGTCGGCACCTCCGGTCACGGACAGCGTTGACACAACTACTGGTACGAACCAGTATGAGTGCTGCCGGCCGGGAGGAGACACATGGCGGGGGCACACGTCCGGATCGACAACCGGCTGATCCACGGGCAGGTCACCGTCGCGTGGACCCGGCGGCTCGGCGTGCGCCGGCTGGTCGTCTGCAACGACGACGTCGCCGCCGACGAGCTGCAGCGGATGCTGCTCCCGCAGGCCGCGCGCGGCCTGCCCACCGACGTCCTCACCATCGCCGAGACGCTCGAAACGACTGCCGGCGCGGACGTCATGATCCTCGCCAAGGATCCCGAAGACGCCTTTCGCCTGGTCGACGGCGGCCTGCGGCCCGACACGGTCAACGTCGGCAACGTCGCGCCGCGGCCCGGCACCGCCTACACCATGGTCACGCGCTCGATCGCGGTCACCGCGGACGAGGCCGACGCCTACCGCAAGCTCGCCGCCGCGGGCGTCCCGCTGGTCACGCAGCTGATGCCGCACGACAAGCCCGCCGAATTCGTCCCGCTGCTCGACCGGAAAGGGCTCTAGCCCCGCATGCTCGTCGCGTTGGCCCTGACTCTGTGGGCGATCTACTGCACCTACGACGGCCTCGGCCCGTTCCTCATCTACGCCCAGCGCCCGCTCATCGCCGGCTCGGTCGCCGGGCTGATCGTCGGGCACCCGCTGCTCGGCCTGCTGATCGGCGCGACGCTGGAGCTGGCCGCCCTCGGTGTCTACACCTACGGCGGCGCGACCATCCCGGACTACCAGACCGGCGCGATCGTCGGCACCGCGCTGGCCGCGGGTGCCGCCGGCGAGACGTCCGCGCAGGTCGCGATCGGACTGGGTGTCGGGCTGCCGGCCGCGATCCTGCTCTCCGCGCTCGACCCCGTCGGCAAGATCATCACCACCGCGCTGGTCCACCGGGCCGACGGGTACGCCGCCGACGGCAACGCGCGCGGCCTCGCGCTGATCCACTGGGTCAGCCTGGTGCCGTGGGTGGCGGTGCGCGCGATCCCGACGTTCCTCGCTGCGCTCGCCGCGTCCGGTGGCCTGGTCAAGGACATCACCGCGAGCATCCCCGCCGGGTTCGTGCAGGGCATGACGCTCGCCGGGTCGCTGCTGCCCGCCGTCGGGTTCGCGCTGCTGCTCGGCATGATGGAGCTGTCCCGGTATTGGTACCTGCTGCTGATCGGGTTCGTCGCGTTCGCCTATCTCCACCTGCCGTTGCTGGGAATCGCGCTGGTCGGCGTCGCGGTCGCGATGCTGTTCGTGACGCTCAAACGCGACGAGCCGGCGCCGGCCGTCCCGGAAGTGCCGGAAGAGTCCACTGTGGACGCGCGGCTGACGAAGCAGGACCTGCGCCGCGTGTTCCGCCGGTACTTCTGGTCGAGCCAGATCTCCTGGAACTACGAGCGGATGCAGGCGCTCGGGTTCGCGTACTCGATGGAACCGGTGCTGCGCCGGCTCTACCCGGAGAAGGCCGACTACGTCGCCGGCCTGCAGCGGCACCTCCAGTTCTTCAACACCTCGGTGCTCGTCGGCGGCCCGCTGATCCTCGGCTCGAGCGTCGCGCTGGAGGAAGCGGGCACGCCGAAGTCGGCCGCGAGCACCAAGATCGCGCTGATGGGGCCGATGGCCGGCATCGGTGACACCGTCGTCTTCGCGCTGTACAACAGCATCGTCTTCACCATGGGCGCGTCGTGGGCACTGCAGGGCAACTGGCTCGGCCCGGCCTTCGCCGCGGTGATGGTGCTCGTGCCGTACGCGCTGGTGCGGCGCTGGCAGTTCGGGTTCGCCTACCGCGAAGGGAAACGGCTGGCCGGCCACCTCGCCGCCGGCGCGCTCGCCCGCGTCGCGCAGGGGGCGACCGTGCTCGGGTTCGTCGTGCTCGGCGGGTTCATCCCGTCGATCGTCAAGGTCGTCACCACGCTGACCTACCGCCAGACCACGACGGTCCAGGGACAGCCGGTGACGCAGGCCGTGGCGATCCAGGACCGGCTCGACGAGCTGGTTCCGTTCCTGCTGCCGGTGCTCGTGACCGCCGGGGTGTACCTGCTGACGGCCAAGGCCCGCCTGCGCCCCGTCTGGGTCATCGCCATCGTCGTCGTCGCCGGGGTGACCCTGGGGTGGCTCGGCTGGTTCGCGCCGTCGGCCCCGGCGAAGAGTTGAGGAGACCGCCATGTCCGTTCCGATCATCCTCGCCGGGCACGGGCGGCTGCCCTCCGGTGTGGGGGAAGCCGCCGAGATGATCCTCGGCCCGCAGTCGCGCCTGAAGGTCTGCGAGCTGAGCCCCCGCGACAGCCCGGAGGAGTTCGGCGCCCGCGTGCTCGCGCTGGCCGGCGACGCCGCCGGCGTCCTCGTGCTGGCCGACCTGCACGGCGGCTCGCCGTTCAACGCCGTCCGCACGCTCACCGCCGGGCACCCGCGCATCCAGCTCGTGTCCGGGCTCAACCTGCCGATGCTGCTGGAGGTCCTGCTGCACACGACCGACGACGTCACCGAGCTCGCCGGGGTGGCTCGCGCCGCCGGCCGCGACGGCGTCGTCGACGTCCTGGAATCCACCTGGTGACCGCCGCGCTCCTGCTCGCCGCGCAAGACGTCCGGATCACGCCGGGGCCCGGGCACCCGCTCGGCGGCTACCTCGCCCGGGACGGCGTCGCGACCGGCACGCACGACGACCTCGAGGCGTCGCTGATCTGGCTGTCCACCGAGGACGACCCCGGGGTGCTGTGGGTGGCGCTCGACGCGCTCGCGGTCGACGCCGGCCTCACCCGCACCCTGGCCGACGCCGTCGCGGCCGCGGTGGGCATCGACCCGGAACGGGTGCTCGTCTGCGCGTCGCACACGCATTCCGGGCCCGAGGGCTGGACCGGCCCGCTGCACCCCGGGCTGCCGGGGCGGCGCGACGCCGGGCTGGTCGGCCGCATGGCGGAGACGGTCACCGGCGCGGCGCTGCGGCTGCGCGCGTGCCGCGGCCGCGTCCGGGCCCGCTGGCACGCGGGGTCGACGGAGGCCGTCGGCGGCAACCGCTACCGGCCGGACGGGCCGCACGACACGTCGTTCGGCGTGCTGGAGCTGCGCCGCGACGACGGTTCGCCGGCCGCGCTGCTGTTCGACTACGCCAGCCACCCGACCGTGCTGGGGCCGGACAACCTCACCTGGTCGGCGGACTGGCCGGGCGCGACGCGGCGCGAGCTGGCGAGCCTGATCGGCCAGCCGGTGGCGGCGTTCCTGCAGGGCGCGGCGGGCGACGCGAGCTCCCGGTTCGTCCGGCGCGGCCGCGACCACGCCGAGGTCCGCACCCTCGGCGGCCACCTCGCGACGTCGATCGCGCGGACGCTGGCGGCGGCCTCGGCGACGGCGGAAACCGGCCCGATCCGGCTGTCGAGATCGGCGCTGCACCTGCCCTACCGCGAGGTGCCGTCGCTCGAGGACAGCCTGGAGCTGCGCCACGCCGCCGAGCGCGAGTGGCAGCGCGAGCTGGCCCACCACGGCGAGGACCACCCGGCGGTCCGGATCGCGCGGACGCGGTACGAGGGGTGCGCGATGCTCGCGGCGATGGCGGCCACCGGCCGGCCGACGGGCTGCGCGGAGGTGCCGGTCAGCGTCGTGACGCTGGGGGAGATCGCGTGGCTGCACACGCCGTTCGAGCTGTTCGCTTCACTGGGGTTGAGGATCCGGCGGGGGAGCCCGTTCCGGCACACGCGCGTGATCGGCTACACGGACGGGTACCTGGGGTACCTCCCGGACGCGGACGGGCACCGCGGCGGGGTTTACGAGTCGTACGTGACGCTGTTCGGGCCCGATGCCGGGGACGAATTGGTGGAGCACTGCCTCAAGTTGCTCCGGGCTCATCAGGCGGGCCCCACCTAGGCCACTCGAGGGGGAACCCGAAGCCGAGCACGGTGACGGCCAGGATCCCGGCGCCCGCCAGCGCGAAGAGCGTGCCGAGCGACGGGTCCACGTCTTCGGGCAGCGTCGGGCGGACGAACCGGCCGCGGTCGTACAGCACGGTGAACCGTTCCCCCTCGACGGTTTCGGTCATGCTGCGCAGATCACCGCGCAGCGGCGTCGATCCGCCGGGCAGGACGAGCGTGGCGTGGTGGAAGGGACGCACCGGCGCCACCTCGATCAGGGCCGGCGCGCCCCGGTGGGTCAGGACCAGGTCGGTCACCAGGCCCGGTCCGGAGAGCGCCAGGATGAGCAAGCCCAGCATGGTGAACGCGAGCTGGCCGAAGTCCCCGTACGGCACCCAGGCGCCGCGCCACCAGGCGACCGCCCACAGGGCTCCGCCGAGCACGCCGAAGCCGGTCACGAGAACGATGATCTCCCCGAGCCAGTTCTCCTGGTACGCAGCCAAGACCGCGACCGCAGCCGAAGTCACGAGGATGCCCGCGAACACCAGCCGGCGGTACGCCTTCTCCACGCGCCAGCCCGGGTCGTCTTCCGGTACCTGCCTTCGCGGCTTCGGCTTGGGCTCGGACGCGGGCTTGGGCTTGGGTCCGGGCTTCGGGTTCCGGCGGGCGGACCACGCCGCGAGCGCGGCCGTCGACCCCAGGAGTGCGGCGGCGAGTGCGAAGAGCTTGATCCGGCGGGCCATCGCGGTCCTCCCCTGCGTCCGTGCCGGTAGCACGCGGCGGGGACGCCGGGGGTTGCCCGGTCAGGCCGGGCTGCGCCGCGCCTGCGTGAAAACGGTGTAGCGGTCGGCGCGGTAGAGCGAGCGGCCCGCTTCGATGACGCCGCCGCTCTGGTCGTGGAGCGTGCCCTCGATGATCAAGCACGGCTGGGTCGGCTCGATGTCGAGCAGGGCCGCGTCGCCGGTGTCCGGGAGGACCGCGGAAATCGCCGTGTCGTTCCACTCCGCGTGCACGCCCCAGCGCTCCTCGAGGGTGCGGTGCAGGGACTGCGTCTCCCAGTCGAACAGCTCGATGTCCGGGAACCGGTCGACGGACAGGTTGGTGCGCTCGACCGCGAACGGCTCGTCGGCGACGAAGCGCAGGCGCTCCAGCCGGAACACGCGCGCGCCCGGGGGCACGTTGAGCCGGCCGGCCAGGCGGGGCATCGCGCGCTCGACCTCGGCGTGGAGCACCTTCGTCTTGGGCACCACGCCGCGGGCCTTCATGTCCTCGGTGAACGAGGTGAGCATGTCGATGTGCGCGGCCTGGCGCTGGGAGGTGAACGTCGCGGTGCCGTGCTGGCGGTAGAGGACGCCGTCGGAGACCAGGCGGTTGATCTCCTGGCGCACGGTGCCGCGGGCGACGCCGAAGTGCTCGGCGAGGAAGCGTTCGGACGGCATCAGCCGCCCGGGACCGGCCTCGGTCGCGACGCCTTCGAGGATTTCGCGGAGCTGCTCGCCCTTCGGCCGCCCCGGCTGCAGCGCGTCCGGGAGCCGGAGATCGCTCGCGGGGACGTGTTTCGGACGGGGCATGGCCTCAGTATGTCGCGCCGGCGGGCCGGAGGTAACACCGCGCGCCACGCGGGTCGCTTCCGGTTGCGGTGAATGACTCATTCCTTGCGCCGGACGCCAGGAATGAGTCATTCACTGCGTCCGGACCGCCCGAGCTCAGCCCGTGGCGCGGCGGCCGAAGTCCGCGAGGAAGCGCTCGGCCAGCGCTTCCCCCGTCACGTGCCCCACCGACCGGTACAGGCCCCGGGCCTCGCGCGCCGTCCCGACGGCCAGCATCGAGCGGCCGGCCGCACCCTCGACCGCCGCCAATCCGAGCAGTGCCTGGGCCTCCAAAAGCCGGTACCCGCCCGCTCGCGCCGCGTCCAAGGCCGTTCGCGCGTGCTCGCCCGCTTCCGATACCCGGCCGGCCGCCGCCAAGACCCACGCCAGCGTCGCCGACGCCTCCGCCAGCTGGCCCCGCAGGCCCGATTCCGCGGCCAGCTCCCGGGCTTCGCTCAGCACGCGCTCGGCCGAGGCCAGGTCGCCGCGGGCTTCCGACGCCCGGCCCAGTGCGATCAGCGCCGCTGCCTCCACCTGGCGGTCGCCGTCGCGGCGGACGCGGTCCAGGGCCTCTTCCGCGGTCCGCGCCGCCGCTTCGTGGTCGCCGCGGGCACCCTGCAACGCGCTCAACGCGGTGAGCGCCGTCGCCTCGCCGAAGCTCGAGCTGAGATCGCGGAACGCGTTCAGAGAGCCCTCGACCGCTTCGGCCGCTTCCTCGAAGCGTCCCGTCTCCTGCAGCACCCAGCCGAGGTCGGCCAGGTTCGCGGCCTCCCAGAACCGCAGCTCCTCCCGCCGGCACAGCGCGACCGCCTCGCACAGGCAGTCCTCGGCCTGCTCCAGCCGGCCCAGCTGCCGGTAGTGGCAGCTCAGCGAGTTCAGCGCCAGCGCCTCGCCCGACCGGTTGGCCAGCTCGCGGAACAGCTGGATCGCGCGCCGGCTGTGTTCGACGGCTTCCGACAGCCGGCCGGTCCACTCCAGCATCGACCCCAGGTTCGCGACCGCCGTCGCCTCGCACTCGCGCCAGCCGCACGCCCGGCTCGCCAGCACCGCCTTCTCCGAGTGCCGGATGCCCGCCTCGTGCTGGCCTTCGCGGAAGTACGCGCCGCCGATCGACAGGTGCACCAGCGCCTCGGCCGGCTGCGCGCCGTGGTCGTGCGCCGCGTGCAGCACGATCGGCGCCAGCTCCAGCCATTCCGCGCGGCGGCCGTGGTCGTGGAAGAACCGCCGCAGCGCGTCGGCGAGGTACCACGCGGCGGGGTACGGCCCCCGCGTCGCCGCCAGCCGCAGCGCCGCCGCCAGGTTCGGCACCTCGACGTCCAGCCACGCCACGGCTTCCGCGGCGTCGGCGAACGCGACCGGGCTCGGCGCCGCCGGGGCGTCTTCGCGGGGGAGCGTCACGATCCGCGCGCCGAACAGCGCGACGGCGGCGTCCGCGGCCGCGCAGTACCCGGTGAACAGCCGCTCCCACGCCTTTTCGCGCGCGACTTCGTCTTCGTCGGCGCGGACGCACCGCTCGGCGTAGCGCCGGGCGAGGTCGTGGAAGCGGTAGCGGCGCGGCGCGTGCGCTTCCACGAGGTTCGCCGCGGCCAGCCCGCGCAGCCGCCGGGTCGCCTCCTCGAGCGGCACGTCCAGCAGCGCCGCGGCGGCAACCGCCGTGAAGTCGGCCCCGGGCACCAGCGCCAGCAGCCGGAACGCGTGCCGCAGCGCGGGCGGCAAGGCCTGGTAGGACACCGAAAACGCCTTCGCGACGGCACTTTCCCCGGCACCGTCGAAGCCCAGCTGGGCCAGCGGGTCGCCGCGCAGCTCCTCGACGAGCTCGCCGAGGCTCGCGACCCCGGTGTTCGCCGCCGCGATCCGCAGGGCGAGGGGGTGGTGGCCGCAGAGCCGGGCCAGCTCGTCCGCCGCTTCGGGCTCGGCGGTGGCCCGCTCGCCGAGCAGGGCGGTCAGCAGCGCGCGCGAGTCGTCCTCCCGCAGCTGCGTCAGGCCGAGTGACCGCGCGCCGGTGCGGGCGACGAGCTCGTCGAGCCGGTGGCGGCTGGTCACCAGCACCCGGCCCGACGACGGCAGCAGCGGCAGGACCTGGGCGGCGTCGCGGGCGTTGTCCAGCACCACCAGCGCCTGCCGGTCGGCCAGCAGCGAGCGGTAGAGCTTGCTCTGGTCGTCGCTGCCCGGCGGCACGTCCCGCAGGTCGACGCCGAGGGTGCGCAGCAGCTGGGCGAGCGCGGCGGCGGGGGTGAGCGGTTCGTCGTCGGCGTCGAAGCCGCGCAGGTTCACGTACAGCTGGCCGTCGGGGAAGCTCGCCCGCGCGGTGTGGGCCCAGTGCACGGCCAGCGCGGTCTTGCCGACACCGGCGGTACCGGTGATCACCCAGACGTCGCCGGGCTCGTCGAGCGCGGCCAGCTCCGGCGTCCGTCCGGTGAACCCGCGGACGTCCAGCGGCAGCTCGGCGGGTCGCGGCGCAACCGGGGTCGCGGCCGGCGCCGGCTCGCCTTCGCCGCGCAGGATCCGCATCCGCAGCTCCTGCAGGGCCTGGCCGGGTTCGATGCCGAGCTCGTCCACCAGCAGTTCGTGCGCCCGCCGGTAGGCCTCGAGGGCCTCCGGCGTGCGGCCGCAGCGGTGCAGCGCGAGCATCAGCGCGGCGCGCGGCCGTTCCCGGAACGGGTGCTCGTCGACGAGCCGGCGCAGCTCCCCGACCACCTCGCCGTGGCGCCCGGAAGCCAGTTCCTGCTCGTACAGCTCTTCCAGCGCGACGAGCCGGCGTTCGGTCAGCGCCGGACCTTCGTGCGCGGCGAGCGTCTCGCTGACCCCGCCGAGCGGGGTGCCGTCCCACAGCGCCAGCGCGGCCCGCAGGTGCCGGACGGCGTCGGCCCCGGACGTGGCCCGGGCCTGGGCGACCTCGTCGTCGAACACGTCCAGGTCCCGGTCACCGGGGGCGACCTCGATCACGTAGCCGGGCGCGCGCCGGACGATGACGTCGCGGCCGAGGAGCTTCCGCAGCTCCGAGATGTGCACCTGCAGCCGCCCGCGCACGCTCGGCGGCGCGTCCTCGCCCCAGGTGAGATCGATGAGCCGGTCTTCGCTGACCACGCGGTTGGCGTTCAGCAGGAGCGCGGCCAGCACGGACGTCTGTTTCCGGCCACCGGGCCGGACGGCGCCCGCGTCGCCGAGGACCGTGACCGGTCCGAGCAGGCGGTAGCGCACGTGGAGCCCCCAGAAGGCCGACCGAAGCGGAACGGAAGTGCCGTGTCCGACCCTATCCCCGGCCGAGGAGGAAAGGGGGCCGCGGGTGGACACCGACGACGCTGAGCGCCTGCTGTTCGTCTGCTTCCCGGACGCGGGGGAGGCAGCCGGCCGGTACCGGGCTTGGCGCGATCCGCGGATCGCGGTGCGGGTCGTCGAGCTGCCCGGGCGGGGCGAGCGCCGCGACGAGCACCCGTACCGGGACATGTGGCTGCTCGTGGAGTCCCTCGCGGCGGAACTGGCGGGGGTTCTGGCCCGCCCGCACGTGCTCTTCGGCGCGGGGCTGGGCGCGCTGGTGGCCTACCGGCTGGCGCAGCGGCGGGTGGCCGCGGGACTGGGGGTCCCGCGGGCACTCGTCGTGGCGCACCAGGCGCCGCCGGACCGGGCCGCGCGGGCCGTGCCGGAGCAGGCGGCCCGCGCGGACGTCAGCTTGCTCACCAGCGACGCGCACGTGCCCGTGGCGCCGCCGCTGCCGTGCCCGATCCGGGGGATCGGCGAGCCGCAGGTGATGACGGGGTGGGGCGAGCACACGAACGCGGGGTTCGTGCTCGCCCCGGCCCGGGAGCGGGACAGCGGCGCGCTGCTGCGCGACGCCGTCCTGCGCGCGGGCTACTTGGTGTCGGCGCTGGCCGTGCCGGGCTTGGGCGAGTCACCGATGTAGGGACCGACGCCGATGGACGGGCCGGGCTGGGGTGGCGTCTCGGCCGCCTGGGCGGCGGGCGCGAGGACGAGGACGGCCAGGAAGGCCGTGCCGATGACGGCCTGGAACACACGGGCTTTCATGGTTCGACTCCTCAGGTTCGGATTGCGGCCGATGCTGCCCGAGCCGGCTTCCATATCGCTTCCCTTCGCCGCCAGTGGTCATCCGGTCACCGACCGTCCCTTGTGGAGGGATTCCGCCGGCTGACACTATCGATCGTCATGGGGAGTGACGACGCGAACACGATTCTTCGCATGGCGAGCCTGGCAACTCCGATGGCGATGCGGGTGGCGGTGACCCTGGGGCTGCCCGACCGCCTCCGCGGACCGGGCGCCGGCGCGGCGGAACTCGCGGCCGACCTCGGCGTCGCGCCGGTGCCGCTCGGCCTGCTGCTGGGACACCTGACGACGTTGGGCTTCTTCGAGCGCACGGCCACCGGCTACCGGACCACGTCGTACGGCGAGCACCTCTGCGGCGACACGCTGACGAGCGTCTTGCTGAACCTGGACACCGCGGGCGGGCGCGCCGAGCTGGCGTTCGTCGAGCTCCTGCACAGCGTCACCACCGGGGAGGCGGGCTACGACCGCCGGTACGGGCGGGACTTCTGGGCCGACCTCGCCGCGCACCCGCCCCTGCGGGAGTCGTTCGACCGCCAGATGGCGCACCGGCTGCGCGCCGAGGTCCCGCAGCTCGCGGCCGGCTTCGACTGGGGGCAGTTCGCCACGGTCGTCGACGTCGGCGGCGGTCCGGGCACCCTGCTGGCCGCGATCCTGGCGGCCCACCCCGGGACGCGGGGCCGGCTGGTCGACCTCGACGTCGCGGCGGCCGGTGCGACGTTCGCCGCGCAGGGCCTCGAGGACCGGGCTTCGGTGGTCGCCGGCAGCTTCTTCGACCCGCTCCCGGCCGGGGCGGACGCCTACCTGCTGTGCGACATCCTGCACGACTGGGACGACGAGCGGGCCGGCCGCATCCTGGCCCGCTGCGTCGAGGCGGCGCGTCCGGCCGGGCGGGTCCTGGTCGTCGAGGCGGTCGGCGGGCGGCGGGCCGCGACGGACATGGATCTCGCCATGCTCGTCATCTTCGGCGGCCGGGAACGCCACGTCTCCGAGTTCCGCGCGCTCGCCGCCCCGCACGGACTGGAGCTCGACGCCGTGACCGACGTGAGCGGAGGTCGGTCCTTGCTGGAGTTCCACATTATATAAGCGCTGTTATAGTTTGCCGGTGTCTTTGACCAGCGCCTTCGTCGACCTGACCCCGCTTCGCGTGTCGCCTGCCTTCAGGCGGCTCTGGGTCGGCCGGGTCTTCTCCGGCTTCGGGGCGCAGATGACGCTCGTCGCCGTGATGTTCCAGGTCTGGGAGCAGACCCGGAGCACGGTCTGGACCGGTGCCGTCGGGCTCGCCCAGGCGCTGCCGCTGGTCGTGTTCGGGCTCTTCGCCGGGTCGCTGGTGGACCGCGTCGACCGGCGGAAGTTCGCCCTGGTCACCACCGCGGGGCAGGCCGCCTGCTCGGTTCTGCTGGCGGTGCAGGGGTTTCTCGGTGACGTGCCGGTCCTGGCCGTGCTGGGGCTGGTGGCGGTGCAGTCCTGCTTCGTGGCGGGCGGCGGCCCGGCGGCGCGCACGTTCATCCCGCGGCTGCTGGCGCCGGAGCAGCTCCCGGCCGGGCTGGCGCTGAACCGGATCGCGTTCCAGGGCGCGATGCTGCTCGGCCCGGCGCTGGCCGGGCTGCTGCTGGGCCGGTTCGGCGTGGGCGGCTGTTACCTGGTCGACGCGCTGACGTTCGGGATGGCGTTCTACGGCGTCGTCGGCCTCCCGGCGATGCGCCCTTCCGGCGCACCGTCGCGGCCGGGGCTGCGCGGGGTGCTGGACGGGCTGGCGTTCCTGGTGCGCACACCGGTGGTCCGCGGAGCGCTGCTGACCGACCTGGCGGCGACGGTGCTGTCGATGCCGATCAGCCTGTTCCCGCTGGTGAACGCGGAGAGGTTCGCCGGCGACCCGCGGACGCTGGGGCTGTTCCTGTCGGCGATCGCGGTGGGCGGGGTGGTGGCATCGGTGTTTTCGGGGACGTTCACGCGGCTGCCCCGGCCGGGCGTGGTGATGCTCGCCGGATCGGCGGCGTGGGGCGGGGCGCTGGTGGTGTTCGGGTTGGCGCCGGACCCGTGGGTCGGGCTGGGGTGCCTGGTCCTGGCGGGTGCGGCGGACACGGTTTCCGTGGTGTCGCGCGGAGCGCTGGTCCAGTTGAACACACCGGACGCGTTGCTCGGCCGGGTCGCGGCGGCGGAGCAGATCGTCGGCCAGGCCGGGCCCGACCTCGGCAACCTGCGGGGCGGGCTGGTGGCGGGGGTGACGTCCGGTGCGGCGGCGCTGGTGAGTGGCGGGGTGTTGTGCGTGGTGGCGGTGGCGCTGGTCGGGGCGGCGACGCCGGGCCTGCGCCGCTTCGCGACTCCGGCCAAGGCCGCTGCGGAGTAGCGCGGCGCCGGGTCGCCAGCGCCCCAATGTGGCCTTCGGTGCGTTCAACGCACCCAAGGCGGCCTTCGGTGCGTTGAACGCAACCAAGGCCACATTGG
>NZ_JBFBBQ010000038.1:0-82587 GCF_040682775.1 Amycolatopsis sp. NPDC051106
GCCGGGTCCACCGGGGCCCGGCCCGCGCGGCCCGCTGTAGGCCCGGCTCCGCCGCCCGCCGCCGAGCCGGCTGCCTGGGTGCGCGAGCCGACTCTCCAGGTACGCGAGCCGACCGCCTGGGTACGCGAACCGACCTTCCAGGTGCGCGAGCCGACTGCTTGGGTACGCGAGCCGTCCCGCTGGGTACGCGAACCGACCCTTCAGGCGCGCGAGCCGACCGCTTGGGTACGCGAGCCGACCCCCTGGGTGCACGAACCGACCCCCTGGGTGCACGAACCGACCATCCAGGTACGCGAGCCGACCGTCTGAGTGCGCGAGCCGACCCTCCACGGCCCGGCCTGACTCGAATTGGTCCGGTGCGGGGCAAGTGCCCCGGCGTCGCGGGCGGATTGCGTTGCGTGAGTCCGGTTCCGTCGGCGAGTTGCGACCGGCGCCGTCGGGCCGGTGCGGCCGCGTTGCGGTGCGCCTCCGGTCGAGCCGGGTCCCGTGGCCGACTCACCCGTGGCCGGGCCCACCGGCCCCGGGCCCGCCCCCGGTCGGAGATTCGTCGCCCGGGGCCACACCTGGGCCGGGCCCCACCGCCCACGACCCGGAACCGTCGCCGACCAGGGCATCCTCCTCCGTCGCCCCGGCTCATCCGGTGCCCGCGGTGCGCACTCCCTCCCGCAGTCACTAAGTTGATGGTCCGTGACCATGCTGGTGATGACGGGGACCGGGACCGGGGTCGGCAAGACGATCACCACGGCGGCCATCGCCGCCTTGGCGGTGGCCGGTGGGCAGCGGGTGGCCGTCCTGAAGCCCGCGCAGACCGGTGTCGGCCCCGATGAGGCCGGTGACCTGCAGGACGTCGTGCGGCTCGCCGGGGACCGCGTCACCACCCGGGAGCTGCGGCGCTACCCCGACCCCCTGTCGCCGGAGGCCGCCGCGCGGCGCAGTGGCCTTCCCCCGCTCGATCCCGGGGAGATCGCGCGGGCCGCGTCCGACCTCGACACCGACCACGACCTCACCCTGATCGAAGGCGCCGGCGGCCTGCTCGTGCGCTTCGACAAAGCCGGCTCCAGCCTCGCCGACGTCGCCTGGTCGCTCGGCTCGCTCGTGATCATCGTCGCCGAGGCCGGCCTCGGCACGCTCAACGCCACCGCGCTCACCGCCGAGGTCGCCACCAAGCGCGGCCTGACCGTCGCCGGCGTCATCATCGGCTCGTGGCCGGCCGAACCGGACCTCGCGGCGCTGTCCAACCTCGAAGACCTGCCGGTCGCGGCCGGGGCGCCGCTGCTCGGCGTGCTGCCGGCCGGGCTCGGCGAGGCTTCGCCCGAGGAGTTCCTGTCCGCCGCGCGGGCCGGGCTCTCGCCGTGGTTCGGCGGCGAATTCGACCCCGAGCTCTTCGCCGGCTGCGCTTCCGCCGGGAAGTGACCTGCGTCGCTGTCGTCCCGCCGTGCCTTCGTGCACGATGAGGGACGCTTCCACCACGACCAAGGAGACGCCGTGACCGCAGTCCCGGACACCGATGTCCTCGCCTACGCGCGCGAGCACGTCCTCGAAAACGGCGTCGGCCTGGGCGAAGCCGAAGTCCTGGAGGTGCTGCGGCTGCCGGACGACCGGCTGCCCGACCTGCTCGCGCTGGCGCACGACGTGCGGATGCGCTGGTGCGGCCCCGAGGTCGAGGTCGAGGGCATCATCAGCCTCAAGACCGGCGGCTGCCCCGAAGACTGCCACTTCTGCTCGCAGTCCGGCCGCTTCCCGACGCCGGTGCGCTCGGCGTGGCTGGACATCCCGAACCTGGTCAAGGCCGCCCGGCAGACCGCCGAGACCGGCGCGACGGAGTTCTGCATCGTCGCCGCCGTCCGAGGCCCGGACAAGCGGCTGCTCTCGCAGGTCCGCGAGGGCGTGAAGGCCATCCGCGCGGACGGCAACGACATCCAGATCGCCTGCTCGCTCGGCATGCTCACGCAGGAGCAGGTCGACGAGCTCGTCGAGATGGGCGTGCACCGCTACAACCACAACCTCGAGACGGCGCGCTCGCACTTCCCTTCGGTGGTCACGACGCACACCTGGGAAGAGCGCTGGGACACGCTGCGGATGGTCGCCGACGCGGGCATGGAGGTCTGCTGCGGCGGCATCATCGGCATGGGGGAGACGGTCGAGCAGCGCGCGGAGTTCGCGGTGCAGCTGGCCGAGCTGAGCCCGCACGAGGTGCCGATGAACTTCCTCATCCCGCAGCCGGGCACGCCGTACGAGCACTACGAAATCGTCGAGGGCAAGGACGCCCTGCGGACGGTCGCGGCGTTCCGGCTCGCGATGCCGCGCACGATGCTGCGCTTCGCCGGCGGCCGTGAGCTGACGCTGGGCGACCTCGGCGCGGAGCAGGGCATGCTCGGCGGCGTCAACGCGATCATCGTCGGCAACTACCTGACCAACCTGGGCCGCCCGGCTTCGGCGGACCTGGAGATGCTCGACGAGCTCAAGATGCCCATCAAGGCGCTCAGTGACAGCCTCTGACGCTGCTTTTTGCGTCCACTGTGGACAAGAGTCGGACGGCGGTGCCGACCACCCGGCGTGCCACAACCCCCGGACGGCACTGGAGCCGCCGCGCTACTGCACGTTCTGCGCGCGGCGGCTGGTGGTCCAGGTGAGCCCGCTGGGCTGGACGGCCCGTTGCAGCCGCCACGGCGAGACGGCGAGCGGCTGACGTCGGCCGGCCGACACGGCCGGCGGCTCACCGCGCTCACGCACCGACCGGTTACGCTCGGTCGCACAGTCGCAGGAGGGAGTCCGGGTGAGTGAGTCGTCGGGGCCCGCGCACCGGCCGTCGGCCGTCGCCGGCCCGTGGTCGGTGCCCGTGCTGTTCCGGGAGCGGCGGCCGCGGGTCGTCGTCAAGGCCGACCTGCTGCCCGCCGTGAGCGTGCTCGGCACCCTCAGCCTGCTGAGCTTCCCGCTCGCCTTCGCGTGGTCGCGCCTCGCGCCGCCGGAGCGCGTGCGCATCATCGGCTCCGACGGCACCCAGGGCGCCCTCGAGCTGGAGAGCTGGCACCGCTTCGACGACCTCGCCGTCTTCGGGCTGATGACGCTCGGGCTGGGGATCGTCGTCGGCATTGTCGTCTGGTTGCTGCGTGAGCGCCGCGGACCGGTCGTGTTCCTCGCCGCCGTGCTCGGCGTCGCCCTCGCGAGCGCCCTGGCCATGCTGCTGGGCGTCGGCTGGGCGAACAGCCACTACGCCATCTCCAGCCCGCCCGCGCTCGGCTCGGTGATCGAACTGGCGCCCCGCCTGGAGTCGTGGTGGGTGCTGCTCACCGGCCCGCTCGGCGTGACGCTGGTGTACAGCCTGCTCGCCACCTGGAACGGCCGCGACGACCTCGGCCGCCGTCTGGGCTGAAGCGGTCTCCCCCTAAGCTGGTCGCTTCGATCACAGGGGGTTCAGTGACTGAAGACATCGAGGTCTCGCGGCACCACGCCGTCCGTTTCCCGGGCATCAGCCCGCGCGCCTACGAGCACCCGGTCGACCGCGGCGCGCTCGCCACGCTGCGAGCCGTGCCCGGGTTCGCCCAGGTCGTCAAGACCGTTTCGGGGTTCTACAACGAGCGCGGCGAGCGGCTGATGGCGCTGGCGTCGTCGATCCGCGTCGGGCCCAAGCAGTACCCGGAGCTCGACCGGCTGCGCCACGAGTGCGCCGAGACGCTCGACCTGCCGGCGGTGCCGAACCTGTTCGTCTACCAGGACCCGCGCATCCAGGCGGAGGCGGTCGGCATGGACGAGCCGTTCATCCGCGTCACCACCGGGCTCGTCGAGCTGATGAGCCACGAGTCCCTGCGGTTCGTGCTCGGGCACGAAATGGGGCACGTGCTGTCCGGGCACGTGGTCTACCGCACGATCATGGTGCGCCTCATCGGCCTGCAGCTGGCGATGTCGTGGACGCCGGTCAGCGCGCTCGGCCTCCGGGCGATCATCGCGGCGCTGCGCGAGTGGTTCCGCAAGGCCGAGCTGTCGTGCGACCGCGCCGGGCTGCTGTGCGGCCAGGACCCGACGGCCGCGCTGCGCGCCCAGATCCAGATCGCGGGCGGCATCGACCCGGCCCGGATCGACATCCCGTCGTTCCTGCAGCAGGCGGCCGAGTACGAGTCGGTCGAGGACATCCGCGACAGCTTCCTCAAGCTCAAGTTCGTCGAGACGGAGTCGCACCCGTTCGCGGTGGTCCGCGCGGCGCAGCTGCAGAGGTGGGCGGCGTCGGAGCAGTACCGGGCGATCCTGGCGGGCGACTACCCGCGCCGCGACGACGACACGCCGACGTCCGACTGGAAGGACGACCTCAAGTCGGCGGCGAAGTCGTACAAGGACTCGTGGAGCTCGTCGGCCGACCCGCTGACGAAGGTGTTCAGCGACGTCGGCGAAGCGGTTTCCAGCACGGCGGGCAAGGTGTGGAACAAGTTCGGCAACGGCAACGGCGCTGGGAACGGCGCCGGGGAGTGACTGTCCCCAGGGGCCCCGGTTGTGGACAACTGCGGCGGATTTCCGCTTCGCGGCCGGTTTCGTCGGGGTGGATCGATAGACTGGACCGGGGTCAGCCCCCAGGGAAGGGCGGGGCCCTGCGTGCCGTCAGTTCAGGCTGGCCGGCTTGCCGAGGTCGGTCAGTTCGCCCGGAGGCAGCGGTACCGCGCCCAGCGTGTCCAGGAAGCCCGCCTCCCGCGTCAGCAGGCGGCACGCGATGCGGAGCCGGCGCAGGGGGTGGCGTTCCTCCAGCAGCCGCTGGCGGTCTTCCAGGGGCAGCAGGCAGTCCGCGGCGAGCTGGTAGGCCAGCTCGGCCAGTTCGGTGTCCGCGTCCGGGGTGTTCCAGTCGTCGCTGCGCCACGCCGTTTCGCAGTACCGGCGGTGGGCCGTGCGGGCGACCACCGCCAGGCGCTCGGCCATGTCGCCGGCCGGGGTCACCGGGTCGTCGTCGACCCACTCCACCGACGCGATCAGGTACGGCGCCGACACGCAGTCGAGGTCGGTGAGCCGGAAGCGGCGCTGGGCCTGCGTCACGACGTCGAACCGGCCGTCCGGCAGGCGCTTCGCCTCGCGCAGCACCGTGCTGCAGCCGATCTCGTACAGCTGGTCCAGACCACGTACCTCACGGGTCAGGGACGACCGCAGGGCCACCACGCCGAACTCGCGCCCCGGCACGGTGCCGCTGACGAGGTCCGCGGTCAGCTGGCGGTACCGCGGTTCGAAGATGTGCAGCGGCAGCTTGGTTCCGGGGAGCAGAACCGTCTGCAGCGGGAACAACGGCAGCAAGGTCGTCGTCGCGTCGCTTTCCGATTCCGGCTCGGTCACGGGTCAACCGTAAGGGCAGCGCCCCCGGCCCGCAGGATGGTCACCGGTTCGGCGGCTTGAACACCGCGAACGGATCGGTGATCTGCATGCCCTTGCCAGCGAAGGAGAACAACGCCGCCGGCCGCCCGCCCGCGCGGCCCGGCGCGGCCGTGTGGCCGGTGGGAACCAGCAGGCCGCGGCGGGAGAGCACTCGCTGCAGGTTCGTCGCCGAGACGCGGTAGCCCAGCGCCGCCGAGTACAGCCCGCGCAGCGCGGAGATGGTGAACTCCTCGGGCGCGAGCGCGAACCCGAGGTTGGTGTAGGAGAGCTTCGAGCGCAGCCGGTCGCGGGCGCGCAGCACGATCGCCTCGTGGTCGAACGCCGTGCGCGGCAGCTTCGCGACGTCGTGCCACTCGGTGTCCTCGGGCACCTCGGGGTCGGCGTCGGACGGGACCAGCGCCAGGAACGCCGTCGCCACCACGCGCGGCCCGGGCACCCGGTGCGGGTCGCTGAACACCGCGAGCTGCTCGACGTGCTCGATCCGGCGGACGTCGACCTTCTCCTTGAGCTGGCGCCGGACCGACGTCTCGACGTCCTCGTCGGGCCGCAGGCGCCCGCCCGGAAGCGACCAGCGGCCGAGGTGCGGGTCGAGCGCCCGGCGCCAGAGGAGGACCCGCAGTGTGTCCGAGCGCACTTGAAGGACCGCGCCCAAAACCTCGTGGGCCAGGGGGGCCTGGGTGTTAAGATGACTTCGCACGGTTTTCGATTATAAGGCGAAAACCGGAGACAGGTCCAGGAGGGCCAGATGACCAGCACGTTGGTTCCGGAAGGCCTCACCCCGTTCGGCGGGGTCGAGGCGAACGCGGCCTGGGCGGAGGAGGTGCGGCGCCTGGCGAAGCAGCGCGACGCCGTTCTGCTCGCGCACAACTACCAGGTCCCGGAGATCCAGGACATCGCCGACCACACCGGCGACTCCCTCGCGCTCAGCCGCATCGCGGCGAGCAGCGACGCCTCCACCATCGTCTTCTGCGGCGTGCACTTCATGGCCGAGACCGCGAAGATCCTCGCGCCGGAGAAGACCGTCCTGATCCCGGACGCGCGGGCCGGCTGCTCGCTGGCCGACTCCATCACCGGCGCCGAGCTGCGCGCCTGGAAGGCCGAGCACCCGGGCGCGGTGGTCGTTTCCTACGTAAACACCACGGCCGAGGTGAAGGCCGAAACGGACATCTGCTGCACGTCCTCGAACGCGGTCGACGTCGTCGCGTCCATCCCGGCTGACCAGGAGGTTCTCTTCCTGCCGGACCAGTTCCTCGGCGCGCACGTCAAGCGCGTGACCGGCCGGGACAACATCCACGTCTGGGCCGGGGAGTGCCACGTCCACGCCGGGATCAACGGCGCCGAGCTGGCCGAGCGCGCGGCCGAAGACCCGGACGCCGACCTCTTCATCCACCCCGAGTGCGGGTGCGCGACGTCGGCGCTCTACCTGGCCGGCGAGGGCGCCGTGGCGCCGGAGCGGGTCAAGATCCTCTCGACCGGCGACATGGTCCACGAGGCTCGCGACACCAAGGCCAAGAGCGTCCTGGTGGCCACCGAGATCGGCATGATCCACCAGCTCCGCAAGGCCGCGCCGGACATCGACTTCCGCGCGGTGAACGACCGGGCGTCCTGCCGGTACATGAAGATGATCACGCCCGCCGCCCTGCTGCGGTGCCTGCGTGACGGTCTCGACGAGGTCCACGTCGACCTCGAAACGGCGTCGAAAGCGCGTGCCTCGGTGCAGCGGATGATCGAGATCGGGCAGCCTGGCGGCGGGGAATGACCACGCCGGTTAATGACCCACGGGCGAAAACCCCGGTTTGGGAAGCTCGCGCGGACCTGGTCGTGATCGGCAGCGGCGTCGCGGGGCTGACCGCGGCGCTCCGTGCCCAGAGTCTCGGGCTGCACGTCCTGGTGATCACCAAGGCGGCGGTCGAAGACGGCAACACGCGCTGGGCCCAGGGTGGCGTCGCCGTGGTCCTGGACGACGAGCACGACCTCGACGACTCGGTCGCCAAGCACGCGGAGGACACCTTCACCGCGGGCGCCGGGCTGGTCGACGAGGCCGCCGCCCGCTCGATCCTCGACGGCGGCCCGGCCGCGATCGCCCGGCTGCGGGCGGACGGCGCCACGTTCGACTCTTCGGGTGACGGCCTGCTGGCCCGGACCCGCGAGGGCGGGCACAGCGCGTTCCGCGTCATCCACGCGGGCGGTGACGCCACCGGCGCCGAGGTCGAACGCGCCCTGGTCGCGCAGGCCGGGCAGGCGCGGGTGCCGGTGCTGGAGCACCACATCGCCGTCGACGCGCTGCGCACGCCGGGCGGGCGGGTCGCGGGTGTCACCGTGCTCGACCGGAACGGCGTTCCCGGCGTCGTCCGGGCACCGGCCGTGCTGCTGGCCAGCGGCGGGATCGGGCAGCTCTACCAGGCGACGTCGAACCCGGAGATCGCCACCGGCGACGGGCTCGCGCTCGCGCTGCGGGCCGGGGCGACCGTGGCGGACATCGAGTTCGTCCAGTTCCACCCGACCGTGCTGTACACCCCGGGCGCGCGGGGACGCTGCCCGCTGGTCACCGAGGCCGTTCGCGGCGAAGGCGCGACGCTGGTCGACGGCGCCGGGCGGGCGGTCATGGCGGGCGTGCACCCGCTCGGCGACCTGGCGCCCCGTGACGTCGTCGCGGCGGCGATCACGCGCCGGATGGCTTCCGCGCCCGGCGGGGTCGACGACCACGTCTTCCTGGACGCGACGTCGATCGCGGGGTTCGCCCAGCGGTTCCCGACGGTCTTCGCGGCGTGCGCGGCGCTGGGTCTCGACCCGGCTTCGGACCCGATCCCGGTGACGCCCGCGGCGCACTTCTCGTGCGGCGGAGTGGCGACCACTGTGGACGGACGTTCGTCGGTGCCGGGGCTGTACGCCGCCGGCGAGGTGGCGCGGACCGGGCTGCACGGGGCGAACCGGTTGGCGTCCAACAGCTTGCTCGAAGGGCTGGTCGTCGGGCAGCGCGTCGCGGAGGCCGTTTCGGCGGACCTCGCGGCCGGGCTGCTGGCCGATCCTTCGCGCGGCCGGCTGCCGTCGTGGACCGCCGCGCCGGCTGCCGGTCGGGACGCGCTGCAGCGCGTGATGAGCCGGTACGCGGCGATCGGCCGGGACGCCGACGGCCTGGCAGCGGCGGTTTCCGTGCTCGACCTGTCGACTCAGGACAGTCCGTTGTGGACGCACGCGGCGGTGGAGGACGCGGCGTTGACCGTGGTGGCGCAGGCATTGCTCGCCGCGGCCGTCCGGCGCACCGAGTCGCGTGGCTGTCACGTGCGGACCGACTTCCCCGCGCCGTCCGAAACCTGGCGGCGCAGCCAGCTCATCCGGCTCAGCCCGTCCGGCCAGCCGGTGCTGGCCGACCCGATTCCCCTGGAGGGCGTGGCATGACTTTCCCGATCTCCGAACCAGTCCGGCGGCTCATCGCGGCTTCGGGTCTCGACGTCGAGGACGTGACGCGGGTGGTTTCCACCGCGCTGGGCGAGGACCTGCGCTACGGGCCGGACGCGACGACCGCCTCGACGGTTCCGGCCGACGCGACCGCGGTCGCCGAGCTGACCCCGCGCGTGGACGGCGTCGTCGCCGGGCTGCCGGTCGCGCTGGCCGTGTTCGACATGGTCCTGGGCGACGGCTACGAGGTGCTGGCCGGGCGTGAGGACGGCGAGCGGCTGGTCGCGGGGGAGCCCGCGCTGGTGCTGCGCGGTCCCGTGCGCGGGCTGCTCACGGCCGAGCGCACGGCGCTGAACCTGCTGTGCCACCTCTCCGGCGTCGCCACCGCGACCGCCGCGTGGGTGTCCGAAGTGGACGGTACCGGCTGCGCGATCCGGGACTCCCGCAAGACGTTGCCGGGGCTGCGGCTGCTGCAGAAGTACGCCGTCCGGTGCGGCGGCGGCGTGAACCACCGGCTCGGGCTGGGCGACGCTGTGCTGATCAAGGACAACCACGTCGTCGCCGCGGGTTCGGTGACCGCGGCGCTGGCCGCGGCGCGGGCGCACGCGCCGGAACTGGCCTGCGAGGTGGAGGTCGACACCCTGGCCCAGCTGGAGGAAGCGCTGGCGGCCGCGGCGGACGAGGTGCTGCTGGACAACTTCACGCCGGACGAGTGCCGGCAAGCGGTGGCGCGCCGCGACGAAGTCTCCCCGAAGACGCGGCTGGAATCCTCTGGTGGGCTCACCCTCGACCGTGGTAGGGCCTACGCCGAGTCCGGTGTGGACTATCTTTCGGTGGGCGGGCTGACCCACTCTTCACCCGCGTTGGATCTGGGCATGGACCTTCGCTGAAGGGGCTTTCCCGGGTAAACTGGCGGTGGCGGAAGTTGTTTTCCGCCACCGTCTTTTCGTTCGGGGGTTCGGGTGCGGTTACCGGCGTTGCTCGCGGTCGCGGGTCTCGTGGCAGGCGTGGCCGTGTCCGGCGCGCCGGCGGCGTTCGCCCAAGGTCAGTGCGCGAACCCGTCCGGCACCTACACCGGCGAGGTCCCGTGGGGCCAGCGCCTGGTCGACCCGGCGCGGCTCTGGCCGCTGACCCGGGGCGAGGGCCAGCTGGTGGCCGTGCTCGGCACCGGCGTCGACGAGCAGAACACGCAGTTCGCGCCCGGGCAGCTCGAAGGCGGGGCCGGCACCGAACGGTCGGACTGCGACGGCCGCGGCACGATCGCGGCCGGGATCGTCGGCGCGCAACCGGACGCGTCGACGACGTTCGCCGGCGTCGCGCCCGGCGCTCACCTGCTGCCGATCCGGTACACCGAAGGCTCGGGCTCGTCGGCGTCCGACGGCGGTGGCGACCCGGGCGCGCTGGCCGAGGCGATCGACACGGCGGTCGACCGGCACGCGAGCGTGGTCCTGATCGCGGTGCCCGCGGCGTTCGACAGCCCGGCGTTGTCCGGCACGGTCGCGCGAGCGCGTTCCCAAGGCGTGGTGGTGGTTTCGGCGGCGTCGGCGACCCAGCAGGGCGCGCGGTCGTACCCGACGGCGACGCCCGGAGTGCTGTCCGTCGGGTCGGTGAACCCCGCGGGCGAGCCGGTGCAGACCGAGGCGGGGGACTACGTCGGCGTCGCCGCGCCGGGAGCGGAGCTGGTCAGCACGTCGGCGGGGGCGGGCGGCGCGGTGGCGCACCGCTGGCCGGTGACCGACCCGGGACTGGCGGCGGCGTACGTCGCCGGCGTCGCGGCGCTGGTCCGGGCGTACCACCCGGACCTGACCGGCGACCAGGTCGTCACGCGGCTCGAGCTCACGGCGCACCGCGCGGGTTCGGGCGGCCACGACCCGCGGCTGGGCTGGGGAGTGCTGGACGCGTACGCGGCGGTGTCCTCGACGTTGCCGGCCGACGTCCCGCCGCCGGGCGCGGTTCCCGTCTCGGGTTCGGCTCCGGCGGTGATCCCGGCGGCGGCTCCGACGCCGGCGCCGTCCGACATCGCGGCGGGCACGATCGCCCTGGCCGGCGTGGCTCTCGCGGCGGCCGCCGGAGTGGCGGTGGCGGCGGTCCGCCGGGCCCGGCGCCGCGGCTGGCGCCCCTCCCGCTTCACCCCCTGACCCGTGTCGACTCCCCGATCACGCGAGTCGACCCTGCAATCACGAGTGATGCCCGCCCAATCACGCGAGATGCCCCTCTGATCACGCGAGTTACGCGCTCAATCACGCGAGTTACGCGCTCAATCACGCGAGAACCGGTTCTGAGCACGCGAGTTCGGTGTACCGGAACGGCGAACTCGCGTACCTGGACGGTCGGCTCGCGTACCTGGAGGGTCGGTTCGGCGGGACTCGCGTGCTGGAAACCGGGACTCGCGTGATTGGAGGCGGAACTCGCGTGATCAGGGAGCGATCTCGCGTGACTGGAGGGGCATCTCGTGTGATTGGAGGGGCATCACTCGTGATTGGGGGTCGACTCGGGTCAGGCGGGGACTGGGCGGGTCGAGCCGATTATTGCCACCGCGTGGCTGGCCCGGGCCACGTGGACTGTGAAGTCCGCGCCGTCGCGGCTGAAGCGGGCGATCAGCTCGCGCGGGGTGCTGCGGTCGTGGGCCTGCCAGCCCTGGCCGGCCAAAGTCGGCAGGACCACCTCGGTCAGGCTGCGCTCCGGGTCGCCCGGGTGCTCCAGGCGGACGCCGTACTGCCAGCACAGGAGGTGGCCGGGCCGGGTGGGGTCGCAGTCCAGCTCGCCGTTCACCGTCTGGTCCGCCGAGTCGCCGAACGCCGCCGCGACGTCGTCGATCACCTCGGTCAGCTCACCCGCCAGGCGGTCCAATTCGAGGCTCATCGCAGCACACCCCCGTCGTTCAGGAACTCGACGCCGTTCTCGAGGATGCCATGCGGGTCGAAGGTGCCGTTGGCCGTGGTCGGCCCGGAAGTGAGCACGCGGTACATGTTCGTCCACGACTCCGAACCCGGCTTCAGCACGTCACTGTGCGAGGAGAGACCCCACAACTGCGAGCCGTCCGCGTCGCGCCCGGTCTCCAGCTCCGTGACGCCCGGGAACGTGTCCGGGTCCGCGCCGTGCCCGATGCCGGTCCACTCCAGGCCCCACGCGTTGCCCTGGGCGATCTCGATCGGGTCGAGCGGCGCCGTCATCGAGAACCGCTGCACCCCCGCCTGGCTCGCCGGCAGGTCCGCCGGCGACCAGACGCCGTGGCCCATGCCCGCCGACTCGACGTGCAGGACGCGGTCGACGTCGAGGCCCTGCGTCTCGGCCAGCCCGACCGTCGCGCCGCCGTAGCTGTGCCCGATCGCCGTCAGCGTGACGTCGGAGCCCGCGTGGCTCGCGATCTCGCCGCGCAGGTCGTCGGTGAAGTTCTTGAGATCGGGCGCCATCGTCCGCGCGTAGCTCGCGTCCGGGCCCTGGACCACCGGGTTCTGCGGGAACACGCCGTCGGCCCAGACGACCATCGCCGTGCGCCCGGTCGGGTCCGCGGCCACCAGGCTGCGCCCGAGGCCGGCGTAGGCGTCGAAGTTGGACATCTGCGTGTTGACGCCGGGCACGAACAGCCCGACGTTGCGCGTCCCCGGCTCGATGTGCCCGACCAGCTCGGCGATCCGGCCGTTGCCTGACGGGTCGAACTTCAGGATCTGCCGGTCGTTCGCGAGGATGTCTTCGTACAGCTTGATCCGCGACCGCGACCGCGCGATCTCGTCGGCGTCGGTCAGGGCGGCGAGCCGGGTGCGCTCGGCCGTCAAAGCGTCGGCGACCTTCACGCGGTTCTCCTCGATCGCCCGCGCCCACGCGCCGGTGTCGGCCGAACCGCCGATCCCGGCGGGGTTCCCGGCCGACGGCAGGGGATCCTCCGGCAGGAGCGCCCGGTACATCGCGGCGACCTGCGCGTCGGCCCGCCGGTACCCCGCGGCCGAGGACGTCAGTCCACTTTGGAGCTTACGGAGAAGCGTCACGTCGGAGCCGAGCTTCCCGCCCAGCTCCGTCATCGTCTTTTCGAACGTCTTGGCCGCCGCGGCGGACGCGCTGACGTGGCCGAACGCGGCGGCCGGGACCTTCTCGCCCGCCACCGCCGACTGCGCCGAGGAAAGAGTGTCCGCCCGCGTGCCGAACTCGCTCGCCACGGTGTCGAGGCGGGCCGGGGCGACGCGATAGCCGGCAGCCGTCACGGCCCGCCTCCGTTCTCAGTGAGTCAAAGTGTTTCTGAGTGATTCAGTACGCTTCCGGCTCTTCGCCGATCACCGGGGGCGCGACCGGAGCCGACTGGCCCCAGACGTTCTCCGTCTCCACCAGCCACGCCGGGATCCGGCGCCCGGACCCCATGTCGCCGCCCCCGCCCATGCCCATCGGCATCATGGGCATCATCGGCATCGCGCCCTTGGCCGCCGCCGCGCCCGCGGCTCCGGCCGCGCCGCCGGCGAGCCCGGACAGGGCGTTGCCCGCGCCGCCGTCGCCGGCCAGGCCGGAGTGCGCCGCCGGGGCGTCGCCACCGCCGCCGATCCCGGCCCCGCCGGGGATGCCGCCGGCGCCACCCAGCGAAGGCGCGTCACCCCCGCCGATCGGGATGCCGCCACCGGCACCGCCCTCGACACCGGCTCCGCCGCCGCCGAGCTTCGTGCCGGGCGCTTCTTCCTTGTTTTCCTTGGGGTCCTTGCCGGTCGCCCACGACGGCACCTTCGGCATGATCGAGCCGAACCGGCCGAACGCGGCGGCCGAAGCCGCGGCGAGCCCGGCGGTGAACATGTCGCCGAACAGCGGGTTCGACGTCGGCACGGTGCCCGGCTGCTGCTGCGGCGTGCCCGTCGAGGGCAGCGGGTGCCCGTCGGTCGGCGTGACGACGACGCCGGGATCGGTGACGCCGTTGCCGACGAGCCCGGGCGAACCCGCGCTCCCGGCGCCGCCACCACCGGCGGGTGGGGCGGTGGGCGTCTGCACGGCGTTCGGCGAGGCCGGGATCGACTCTTCCGCGACGGAGTACTCGCCGGCCAGTTCGGTCATCACGACGATCGCCTTGCCGTGCGCGGAGCCGGCCGCGTTGGCGGCGGACTGCTGGGCTTCGACGTTCGCGATGGCCTGCTGGCGCTGCTGCGCCGCGGCCTGGACGACGGCGGGGGAGGAGTCCGGCGGCAGCAGCGGCGGGTTCACCGCGAGCGCGACGTCGGCGGGGGAGACGTCCGGGACCGAAACCGGCGGCGGCATCTCCTTCTTCGCCTTCACCAGCGCGTCGGCGGCGTCGTCGAGCATCACGTTCATCGCTTCGGCGGTCTTCGCCACCTTGGAGATGCCGTTCGCGAGGTCGACGATCATGTGCTGGTACTGGTCGGCGGCGCCGCCGGTCCACTGGTCCTTGAACTCGGTGAGCTCCGAATTCAGGTTGTGGGCCTGCTCGTGCAGGTGCAGCGCGGCGGACTTCCACTTGTCGGCGGCGTGCCGCGCGCTGTTCGGGTCGCCCGCCTGAAGCATCGCGTACAGCTGCTGGTGGCTGTACGCGGCGAAGTTCGTGTGCGCGGTGTTCTTCGTCATCCCTTGCGGCTCCCGTCCGAGTCACCGAGGCCCAGCAGGCCCAGTACGGGGTCGAGCAGGTTCGTGACCGCGCCCGAGTGGTGGAGGTCCCCGGCGACCGCCTCGTCGGCGTTCTGGTAGCCGTCGGCGACCGTGGTGGTGACGTCCTGCGCGAACCCGATCGCGCTGCGGACCTGGTCGAGCAGGCCCTGCATCTCCGAGACGGCGGCTCGGTGGGCGTCGGCCAGCGACCCGGCCTCGCCGAACTCGCCGAACAACAGCGGCTCTTCGCCGAGGGTCAGCAGGAAGTCGTTCGGTTTGGCCATCGCGTGGATCTGGGTTTCCAGCTCCCGCACGAAGTCCTTCAGCGATTCCAGGTGGACGTAGTACGACTGGTCGTGCATCGGGTCCCGGCTCTCTCGTCGCACGTTGGCAATCCGGCCAAAAGCAGGCCGACCCCCGAGCAGTACGCAACCGTTGCTACGGGCCGATTCGGCCGTGACTGTGGTCGGATTGGCAACAAACGGCACAGTAGGAAGGGAAAGCCGGTCGGCCGGTGCGAGCGGGGGGTTTCCCGCACCGGCCGACCGACGTCTCGGCGCGGTTCAGCCCGCGAACAGGCCCTGGTTGCGGTTCTCCAGCGACTGCTGGAGGTCGTGGGCCTCGCCGACCTTGCCGCCGAACTGCGCGATGATGGCGACGATGTCGGCGGTGGCCTGGCGCAGCCGGGTCTCCGACTGGCGAGCGGCGTCACCGGCGGAGCTGCCGGAGGCGTACCAGGTCGCGGTGATGGGCTGGAGGTTCTGGTGCAGCTGCTCCAGCTGCGAGGTGAGCGCCTTGGCCTTGGCGGCCAGGGACGCCGAGCTGTGCTGCAGCGCGGCGAAGTTGATTTCGACGACGTCGGCCATCGGTACGTCCTCTCGGATCAGGGGTTGAGGCGGGGGATCACGCCCGAGCCCTCGAGGGAGTTGCCGACCCCCTGGAAGCTCTGGTGGACGTCGGCGTCGCCGCGGCCGTAGTTCTGGTGGCTGGTGTGGACGAGCTGCGACATGGTGTCGAGCTCCTTCACGGCCACGGTCATCTTCTCCTGGAGCCGGCGCTGCAGGTCCCAGAACGCGACGGCCTGGTCACCCTTGTAGTTGCGGAGCGCCTCGGTCAGCTCGGACTCCAAGCTGGCCATCGTGGACTTGGCGTTCGTCGCGGTTTCCTCGAAACCCTGGACGGCGCGCGTCATGGCAGCGGAATCTGCCTGGAATCCCGGACTGGACATGGACGGGCCACCTCCTTCCTGAAGCGAATACCCCTGGCGCGGTGGTCCGCGCGGTGTGAAAGTCACGCTAGAAAAGAGCCTGGTCCGGTCAAACGGCACAACTGCCGGTCGTACTGACGGCACTTATACCCACAGGGGTCGCCGTGGCCGCCCGTCTGCGGTGGCAGACGGGGAAAAGCGCTGGTCAGTACCATTCTGCCGAAATTCTGAGATCCGCCCGGTAGACCCGGACACCCGGGCGAAAGGCGGTCGAGATGGTCCACCCGCAGGCACTGCTGGACGAGCTGGGGCGCGCCCCGGAAGTTCCCGCGTTCGAACACGGCTCGCGCGTCACGTCGCGCCGCGAGCTGCGGGAGCTGACCGGCCGGTTCACCGCGGGCCTGCGGGCGGCCGGGCTGGGGCCGGGTGACGGCGTCGGCATCGCCACCGCCGTCACGCCGGAGGGGTTCGCCGCGATCGTCGCCGCGCAGGTGCTCGGCTGCCGGGTCGTCGGGGTGCGGCCGGGCCTGCCGGTGCCGCAGCTGCGGCACGTTGTGAGCGACATCGACGCCCTGGTCGTCGACGCCGCGTCCGAGACGCCGGAGCTGCTCGGCACGGTCGCCGGCCTGCCGATCCTGCGGGTCGGGCCCGAGTTGCTCGCGGCGTACGAAGAGCCGGTGCCGCAAGGACGTCCGGACGACATCGCGACGGTCGTGTACACCAGCGGCAGCACCGGCGTGCCGAAGGGCGTCGCCTACGACTACCGTGCCTTGACCGAAGGCCGGGTGTGGCGGGCGCCGGTGCCCGGCTCGGCCCACGAGCGGTTCGGCGCCGGGTTCGAGCGGTTCCTGCTGTTCGGCACGCTCACCAGCGCGGTGATGCTCGAGCAGCTGGGCGTGTGCCTGCTCGCCGGCGGGACCGCGGTCGTCCCGGAGGAGCTGCCGGACTTCCCCTGGGTGCTGCCGCGGCTGCGGATCACCGCGGCGCTGATGACCGTGCCGCGGCTGCACCAGGTCCTGGACGTGCTGCGCACCGAGGACGTCGACCTGAGCGGCCTGCGGACGCTGGTCGTGGCCGGCTCGCCCGTGCCACCGCACAAGCTGGCCGAGGCGGCCGAGCTGATCGGGCCCGCGATGCACCACGCATACGGGCAGACCGAGACCGGGATGCTGACGATCTGCGGCGCCGGCGAGGGCGCCGGGTCCGTCGGGAAGGCCTGCGACACCGTCGAAATCGAGGTCCGCGACGCCGCGGGCAAGCCGCTGCCGGCCGGCTCGGAGGGCGAGGTCTGGGTGCGGACGCCGTCGGCGCTGGCCGGGTACTGGCGCGACGAGGCCACCACCGCGGACGTGCTGCGCGACGGCTGGGTGCGCACGCAGGACCTCGGTTCGCTGGACGCCGCGGGGTACCTGCACCTGTCCGGCCGGGCACGGGACGTCGTGATCGTCAACGCGGTCATCCACTACACCGGCCCGATCGAGCGGGCGATCGCGGCGCACCCGGACGTGGACCAGGCGTACGTGGTTCCGGTGCCCGACGAACAGACCGGCGAGGCGGCGCACGCGTTCGTGGTCCCGGTCCCGGGGCGCGAGCCGAACCTCGACGCGGTGCGCAAGGCCGTGGCGGCCGAGCTGGGGGAGGCGGCGGTGCCCGCGCGGTTCAGCTTCGTGGGTGCGGTTCCGATCGCTCCGTCGGGGAAGCCGGACAAGGCGGCGTTGCGGGCGTCCGTCGTGGACTAGAAGTGGGTGCGGACCCCGAAGGCCTCGCGGAGGGCGCGCATGTCCGCGAGGTCGTGGTCCGCGGGCGCGTACCCCTGGTGGAAGAAGACCTGCTGGGCCACGGAAACACAGGGCACTTCGACGCCGTCGACGCGGCCGGTGACGAAACAGCTTGCCGGGTAGGGGAAAGTCGCGCCCTCGTCGTCGGCCTGCTGGGTGGCCGAGCCGTCGCCGGCGAAGACGAGCGGGTGCAGGTCGAGTTCGCCCGCGCCGTCGGAAAGCACGAACCGGACCGGGCGGAGGTCGAGGGTTTCGCGGTAGCCGAGGCGGCTCAGCGCCGCGAGCACGGCGGGTTCCTCCTCGAGGCGGTGCAGCAGGTCCAGGTCGCGGTGGTCGCGAGTCTGGCGGCCCAGCAGGGCGTCGATGCCCCAGCCTCCGGCGAGCCACACCTGGGCCGGGCGGACCGCGTCGAGCACGCGCAGGACCGTGCCCGCGTCCATCACTTCCCGGCGCGCAGGTCGGTGATCACCTTGGCGACGCGCCGCTGCCGGGTCTCCTCGGTCTTCGCCTGGCCGATCGGGAGCACGAACCGCTGCTTCCCGCTGTAGGACAGGGCTTCGAACCGCTCCCGGGCGACCTCGTCGGCCGCGAGCGCCTCCGCCAGGTCCGGCGGGATCTCCAGTTCGCGCGGTGCCGTGTCGAGGGCGACCTCGACGTCGACCTCGTCGCCCGCGGCGACGCCGGCCTTCTCCCGGTTCTCCGCGCTCAGCGGCAGCAGGTACTGCCCGCCGCGGCTCGCGATCGTCGAGCGGTAGGTGTGCCCGCCGAGCGTCACGGTGACCGCGGGCTTCTTGCCGGCGCCGAGTGCTTCGACGACGGCGTCCGGGACCGGCAGCCCGGTCGCGGTCTTGCCGCCGAGCAGGACGGTGGTGCGGAACTCCATGGCGCGAGTATGCCCGGGAACCGCCGTGCGGGCCTCCCGGGCGGAGAGGCCCGCACGGCGGTCGCCTCAGACGCCGGCGGTCTGCTGGATCCAGGCGCGGCTCGACGCGACGCTCGCGTAGTTCTGCGTGCCCTGCGGGTTCGAACCGGAGTTGCTCCCCGTGGAGCACACCCCGACCTGGACGCCGTTGGAGAGCTGCGGCCCGCCCGAATCGCCGTGCCACGCCGCGCCGTTGACCCCCACGCTGGCGATCGCCCGGCCGCCGAACGCGTCCGTGCTGGTGCCGGTGACGCGGACGTTGGCGGTCTTGAGGGTGCTCGACGGCGGGCTGGTGCCCTGCGTGCGGCCCCAGCCGTAGATCTGGTTGGTCGACCCGGTCGGCGGGTTCCCGGTACCGAGCTTCATGTACGTCGTGTTCACCGCCGTCGTCAGGTGCAGCAGCGCGATGTCGCCGTTGGGCGAGGCCTTCTGCTGGTCGACGGTGGCGTTCGTGCCCTGCTGGAGCGTCACGTTGCCGACCTTGACGTGCATGCCGGGCGAGTTCAGGCAGTGCTGCGCGGTGAGCACCCACTGCGGGGCGATGATCGTCCCCGAGCACTCGAACCCGCCGTAGGTGGTGACGTTGTTCCAGTAGATCTGGGCGCCCCACGGCGCGGAGGAGACGGTGCTCCCGCCGATGATGTCCTGCTGGGCGTCCGCAACCCCCGCTGAGACCAGGCTCAGCGCCGCGGCGGCCGCTCCGACCGCGGCCACAGCCCTCGACATTCGCATGAAAATGCCCTTCGGCCAGGTGATCCGGATGATCAGTCCCGAACGGGATGACTCGCCCAACGTAAGTTGCGTGGGAGGTTTTTCGGAACCTACCGAAGTCGGTAACTTGCCGACGGTGACTGGTGTCCCCGCCCGTGCGCGCGGCTAATAGAGTTCCGCGCGAGGGGGACACATGACTGCGCCGGAACACGATCCCGAGCTTTTCGACGAGCTGATGCGCGAAGAACGCCGCCGCGCCCGGCCAACGGCCGGGCGCCGCTTGGCGGCGGGGCTCGTCGCCTTGGCCGTGCTCATACTGGTCGGCGTGCTCGTCCACCGGGCTACCACCAAGACGGCGGAGCAGCTGCCCGAGGGCACGGCGCACGGCCTCGACGTCACCGCGGGTCAGTGCTTCTGGTCCCCTACGGGCACGGGCGAGGTCGACGTGCTGCTGCGGTCCTGCGCCGACCCGCACACCGCGGAGGCGTTCGCCGTGCTGTCGCTCACCGAGGAGTCCGGCGTCGACCAGCCCTACCAGCGGACGCTGGACCGCTGCACCGCCGCCGCCCACCCGATCCCGGGTGCGCGCGTCCAGGTCATGACGCCGAACAGCGGGACCGGCGGCAAGCAGCGGGCGGTCTGCTACTACCGCTTCGCCACCGAAATGACCGCGCCCGCAAGGTGATCAGCTCTCCGCCGGCTTGGTCCACGCCACCTGGACCAACCCCGTCCCGTGCCTGCGCGAGACCAGCGTTCCCCGGCCCGGCGGCTGCGGGGACGGCTTGACGTCCGCCAGCAGCGCGCCTTCGTCCTTCGTGCCCGACATGATCAGACCCGGCGAGCCCAGCTCGCGCAGCCGCTGCAGCACCGGCTCGAACAACGCCCGCCCCGCGCCGCCGGATCCCCGCACGATGATCACGTGCAAGCCGATGTCCCGGGCCTGCGGCAAGAACTCCAGCAGCGGCTGCAACGGGTTCCGCCCGACCGTTGCCACCAGCTCGTAGTCGTCCACCAGCACGAACAGCTCCGGGCCGCGCCACCACGAGCGGTTGCGCAGCTGCTCCGGGGTCACCGACGGGCCCGGCAGCCGGTTGCGCATCGCCGTCGCGCACTCGGTGATCAGCTCCGTCAGCTTGCCCTCCGCGCCCGCGTACCCCAGCAGGTGCGGCTCGGACACCGCGCCGAGCAGGCCGCGGCGGTAGTCCGCGACGATGATCGCCGCCTCGTCCGGCGTGTACGCCGACGTGATGCCCTGGGCCAAAGCACGCAGCAGCGAAGACTTGCCCGACTCGACGTCGCCGAAGGCCACGAAGTGCGGGTCCGCCGCGAAGTCCAGGTACACCGGCCGCAACGTCGACTCCGCGATGCCCAGCGTGACCTGCTTGCCGGGAGCCGCGGGCAACCCGTCCAGGGGCACCTCGGGCGGCAGCAGCCGGACCTGCGGCGCGCGCGGTCCCTTCCAGGCCTCCGAAATCCGGCGCACGAGGTCGACGCCGCCCGCGCCGACCGTCTCCGGGCGCTGGTCGCCGTCGATGCGGGGAAGCGCCGCGAGGAAGTGCAGCTTCTCCGCCGTGATGCCGCGCCCCGGCCGGTCGGCGGGGACGTTCACCGCGACCTTGCGGTCGATCGAAGAGTCCATCGGGTCGCCCAGGCGCAGCTCGAAGCGCGTGCCGATCGCGTCGCGCAGCTGGGCGCGGACGCCGATCCACTGGTTGAGCGAGACGATCACGTGGATGCCGAACCCGAGCCCGCGCGCGGCCAGCCCGGTGATCTGCTCCTCCAGCTGCTCGTACTCCTGCCGGATCGTGGTCCAGTTGTCCACGAACAGGAACACGTCGCCGAATTCGCGCCCGTCGGTGCTCTCGGTGAACTCCGCGCGGCGCTGGCGGAACGTCGTGATCGACTCGATCCCGTTGGCGGAGAAGAACTCCTCGCGCTGTTCGAGCAGCGTCGTCAGCTCCGCGACGACCCGGCGGCAGCGTTGCGCGTCGCGGCGGGTGGCGTAGCCGGACGTGTGCGGCAGCCCGGCGATCGGGGCCAGCGCGCCCCCGCCCATGTCGAGCACGAACAGCTGCACCTCGGCCGGGGTGTGCGTCAGCGCGAGCATGCCCGCGATGTCCTTCATCAGCGTCGACTTGCCGCTCTGCGGGGCGCCGACGATCAGCGCGTGCCCGCCCGCGCCGGAGAAGTCGGCCCACAGCATGTCGCGACGCTGTTCGAACGGCTTGTCCACCAGCGCCACCGGGATGGTCAGCTTGCCGTTGCCGCCCCAGCCGAGCGGGCACAGGCCGCGCGCGGCGTCCTCGCCCAGCGGCGGCAGCAGCTGCTCCAGCGTCGGCGGCTCGTTCAGCGGCGGCAGCCAGATCTGGTGCGCGGCCGGCCCGCGGCCCTCCAGGCGCGAGAGCATCGCGTGGATGATCGTCTCGCCGGTGCCGTCCGGCGCGGCCGGGGCTTCCGAGATCTCGGTCGTCACCGGAATCTCGACCGGGGCCAGGGAAAACGGCAGGACGCCGAGCTCCTGCCCGTCCTCGCGCACCACCGTGCTGCGCGGCGGCAGCTCCCCGGAGACGTAGGCGGCCTTGAGCCGGATCAGCGTTTCGGTGTCGGACTTCAGGTACGCCGACCCCGGCACCGGCGGCAGGTGGTAGGCGTCGGCGACCCCGAGCACGGTCCGGCTTTCCGACGCCGAGAACGTCCGCAGGCCGATCCGGTACGACAGGTGCGAGTCGAGCCCGCGCAGCCGGCCTTCCTCGAGCCGCTGCGAGGCCAGCAGCAGGTGGATGCCCAGCGAGCGCCCGAGCCGGCCGATCGCGACGAACAGGTCGATGAACTCCGGCCGCGCGGACAGCAGCTCGCTGAACTCGTCGATGATCACCAGCAGCGACGGCAACGGGTCGAGCGCGACGCCGTCCGCACGCGCCTTCTCGTAGTCGCGCACCGACGCGTAGTTCCCGGCCGCGTGCAGCAGTTCCTGGCGCCGCAGCAGCTCGCCGTTGAGCGCGTCGGCCATGCGGTCGACCAGCGCGAGGTCGTCGGAGAGGTTCGTGATGACGGCGCAGGTGTGCGGCAGACCGGTCATCCCGGCGAAGGTCGCGCCGCCCTTGAAGTCGATCAGCGCGAGGTTCAGCGTCTCCGACGAGTGCATCACCGCCAGCGCCGTCACCAGCGTCCGCAGCAGCTCGCTCTTGCCGGACCCGGTCGCGCCGATGACCAGGCCGTGCGGGCCCATCCCGCCCTCGGCCGACTCCTTGAGGTCCAGCTCGACCGGCCGGCCCTCCGGGTTGACGCCCAGCGGGATCCGCAGCCGGTCGCGCGCCGCGCGCGGCGCCCACGTCACGGTGGTGTCGGTGTCGCGGGGGTCGCCGATGCCGAGCAGGCCGGCCAGGCCGAACGTCGACGACATCGGCTTGTCGCCGACGACGGCGGCCGGGGTGTGCAACGGCGTCAGCATGCGGGCCAGCGCCTCCGCGGCGCCGCGGTCCAGGATGTCCGGGCGGCCGAGGAACCCGAGCCGCTGCTCGGTGGCGTCGCCGACGACCATGCCCAGCGAGTCGGGCGTGGTGTGCAGGCTCAGCAGCCGCTCGGTCGAGTACGTCCGCGGGTGTTCCTGCCCGATTTCGATCACGGTGACGCCGAGCCGGCCGTCTTCGCCGATCAGCCGGGGCTCGCCGTGGGCGTTGCCGCCGTCGACGAGGACCACCAGGTGCGGCAGGTCGAGCTCGGCCGCCGCGCGCCGGCTGAACGCCGGGCGTTCGCCGAGGTCCGCGCCGAGCAGCTCGGCCAGGCCGGCCGCCGAGTCGGCGGCCAGGCGCCGGGAGCCGACGGCGTCGGTCGCGCCGGCCGCGGTCGCGTGCGGCAGCCACTTCGCCCATTCCCAGTCGTGCTGCCGGTCCGGCGGCACGCACAGCGCGACCCGCAGGTCCGCCGGGGAGTGGAAGGTGACGAGCTGGCACAGCAGCGACCGCACCAGGCCGAGCACGTCCGGGCGCCGCCCGGCCACGGTGACCGCGGCGAACGACCGCAGCGACAACGCCACCGGCAGGCCGTCGACCGTCGAGTAGGTGCGGATGAAGTACTTGAGGCTGGTGGAGGACACCGGGTCCAGGTCCTCCAGGGGCACGGTCTGCGGCGCCTTCAGCGGCGTCGCCAGCCGCTGCGGCCCGGTGCCCGCGCGCACCTGCGCGAACTGGCCGTCGGTGCGCCGCCGGTCCCACAGCTTCCCGGTCTCGACGTAGGCCCAGAGGTCGGCGGGGTCGGGCTGGACGGCGATCATCGCGGCGCGCTGGCCGTCGGCGATGTCCCGGACCTGGGCGCGCAGGCCGGAGAGGTAGCGCTGGTAATCACGGCGCTCGTCGTTGATCTGCGCCTTCTTCGCCATGCCCCCGCGACCCAGGGACATCACGACCATGCCGCCCATGGCGCAGATGAAGAGCGCACCGAAGATGTAGGTCATCACGCCGCCGTCGCGTCCGATGTAGACGAACGACATCGCGCCCATGCCGAGCATCATCGGCAGGAACATCATCAGCTGCACCATCCCGCCGGACGAGCTCTTCGGGAGCATCGGCGGCGACTGCAGCACGATCTCGGTCGGGCGCTCGGGCGAGAGGCTCATGTAGTAAGGCTCCAGCAGATCGGGGTGGCTCTCACCGGTATTTTGGCCACTTGCCGACACGGCGCGGTGGGTACTTTTGCCGTCCGCCCGCTTCCGGGGCCGAACTTACGCTCTGCCGAGCAGCCACCCGCGGAAGGAGAGCCATGGCCGGCGAGTACCGGGCTGAGCCCGAGGCGATGCGCTCGTCCGTCGGCAACGTCGGAGGAATCATCGCCCACGGCATCAACGCCGTGGCCGACCTCGAGCGGCTCGTCGTGCAGCCGATGTCGTTCGCGGGCTTCGGCAGCGCGGTCGCTGCCGCGAACGCCGCCCTGCACTCCAGCCAGGTCACCGCCGTCCGCACGCTCCTGCAGCTGCTGCAGCAGGTCAACGGGCTGGTCAAGGCCAGTGCCGACGCCTACCAGGCGGCGGACCGGGCCGCGGCCGCCGGCTACGGCGGCGGGCACGACGGGTCCACCGCGCCCACGTCGTCCATCTGGGGGAGCTCGCACGCCTCGGAGCTCGCCACCCTGGCGATCAACGACAGCGCGGGCGCCCACGGCGAGCCGTCGTCGGTCGGGAACGTGCTGCGCTACCTGGGGGACGCGCGGCTCGGCCGGCTCGGGGAGCACCCGATCACGGACACGCGCTTCCACGGCGTCGCCGACTTCAACGACTGGCTGGCCGGCGACGCCGACAACCAGGCGCGCATCGGGCTCATCGAGGTCTACGCGGGCACCGCGCGCACCTTCTCCGACGTGCCCGGCGGCGTGCACAGCGGGGACGTCGTGGTCGTCGAGCCGCTGCTGTTCTCCGACCGCCAGCCGGTCATCGGCGTCGCCGGCGACGGCGGCCGCCTCTACAACCACGGGCTCCTCGACGCCCGCATCGGCGGTCTGGCGAAGGTCAGCGTCTACCGGCCCGCCTCCGTCGTCTGATCGTCCTGTCTGGCACTACAGAACCTTGTGAGGTCCGATGCTGACTTTCCCGAACTCCAGCGCGATGGACGCGACCTCGTCCTCGGGCGGGCCGATCACCATCCTGCCGCAGATCGTCACCGGCCAGCCCGAGCAGATCGCGCAGCACGTGGCCGACCTGATCAAGAAGGCCGAGCAGTTCCTGAGCATGTACACCGAGCTCAGCAAGGCCGCCGACCAGCTCGGCAAGATCTGGTCGGGCGCGGCGAGCGAGTCGGCGCTGAAGAAGATCGGCGACTCCCTCAAGCAGCTCGAGACGATCATCGACGTCGTGCAGAAGGGCGCTCAGCTGCTCGGCGTGTCCGGCACGCTGATCAAGACGGCGCAGCAGGCCTACCGCTCGGTGGTGGCCGCGGTGAACCCGACGGTCGCCTCGCTGATGTCGAACCCGTGGACCTACGGCGCGGCGGTCGCTTTGTCGACCGCGACGAGCGCGTCGCTGCGGGCGTTCATCACCTCGATCGGCGCGCTGCTGAAGGCGCTCGGCGCGGGTGACCTCGCCCAGCAGGTCACCCAGCTCGCGCAGGTGATCGGCGCGATCGAGAAGCTCTTCCACCACGACTCCGGCAGCTCGGGCGCGACGACGCCGTCGATCGGGACCACCCCGGTGACGGCGCCCCAGGCCCCGCCGCCGGTGGCAAGCCCGGCCGGGCAGCAGGCGGTGGCGGGCGGGAGCGGCGGGGGGATCCCGCAGCAGCCTTCGTTCACCGACTACACCCCGCCCGCGCTCGCCACCGGCGGCGGTTCCAGTGCCACCGGCGGGGTCCCGGTGACCGGCAACGGCACGCCGCTGAACCCGTCGAACAGCTGGATCGCCGTGGACCCGGCGCAGCACGGCGCCACCGTGCCGACGCAGCCGGCCCCGGTCGCCCAGCCCGCCCCGGTCGCCGGCGGTTCAGGTGCGACCGGCGGCGCGAACGAGGTCACCATCCACACCGACCTCACCACGGGTGAGTCCACTGTGGAGGCTCCGGGCGGCCGGGACTTCGACCTCGACATCGACCTGGACTTCGACGGCAAGCACTTCAGCCAGCACGTCGGTTACGACGCGGCGGGGAACTAGCCGATGTGGGGCTCGGGGGTCGTCGACGCGTCGGGGGTGGTCAGCTCCGTGCTGTCCGGCTACCGGCAGGTTCTGGTCGAGTGTCAGAGACGGGTCACCGGTGACCCCGGTGCGCTCAGCGCCGCGTCGCAGCGCGTCGCCACCCAGGCCTCGACGGTCTCGGGCAAGGCCCGCGAAATCGACGAGTCCGCGAAGACCCTGCACGCGGACTGGGACGGCGACGCCTACACGGCGTTCGCGACCGCCGCCGGGAAACTGGGCGAGGAGCTGACGGACGCCGCCACGAAGCTCGACGACCAGGCGAAGCGGCTCTCGACGGCCGCTCAGCTCGTGCAGTCGGCGAAGGCCGCGGTCGACTCGGTGCTCGCGCAGTTCGACCAGTACGCCCAGCAGCTGACCGCGCAGGCGCGCGCGGTGAACTCCGGCTCGGTCGGCGCGTTCATCCAGGCCGCCCGGCAGCTCGGCGAACAGAGCGTCCAGGCCGCCCGCCAAGTCGTCGACGAGTTCTCCGAAGCGCTCGCCGAGCTGTTCCCGCCCGCCGGCACCCAGCGGCTGGAACACAAGCTGGGCAAGAAGACCGCCGGCCCGCTGGGTTGGCTCAACGGCAGCCCGCTCGACGGGCGCAAGCGGCCGCGGGACGCGCCGTCGTGGTTCAAGAACTCGGGCTGGAAGAAGCTCACCTGGGACGGCCTGGAGGGCACCCGCGCGCCGAAGAAGGCGGACACGCCGTTCGGGCAGCCGAAGCCCGAGGGGCTCAAGGACAAGCTCGGCAACAACACCGAGATCACCTACTACAAGTTCAAGCACGAGCAGGACGGGCTGACCCCGGAGTACGACGGGAAGATCACGTCGAAGGGCTGGGACGTCGGCGCGTCCGGGCACACCGAGCTGGCCGCGGTGAAGGAAGAGCTCGAAACCAAGGGTCACTGGGGCGTCGCCGACGCGCACGCCAAGGGCACGGTGTTCGCCGGCGGCGAGGCGAGCGCGTCCGGCACGATCGGCGCGCACGGCGTGGGCGCGCACGCGAACGTCTTCGCCGGCGGCAAGATCGAGGGCGAGGTCGCCGCGGACGTCGCCGGCATCGGTGTCGGCGCGAACGGCACGCTGCAGTACGGCATCGGCGCGCAGCTCGACGCCCAGGCCGTCTACGACGCCGGGCACCTCAAGGTCAACTTCAAGGCGGGCGCCGCGCTCGGCCTCGGCGCCGGGGTCGGCGCGAAGATCGACATCGACCTGCCGAAGCTCGGCCACACCATCACCGAGTACGGCGGCGCGGCCGCGGACTACGTCGGGACCGCGGCGCACGATGCCGCGGATGCCGTCGGATCCGCTTGGGACGACGCCGTTTCCTATGTGGGGCTGTGATGACCCTTCCCCTGGACTTCGTCATCCCGGACGGCTGGACGGCCGTCGACCCGGGTGACTCGGGCGCGGTGTTCGTCGCCGTGCACGACGCTTCGCCGGGCGAGTTCGTCCCGAACATCACGGTCAGCGTCCAGCAGCGGCCGGACGAAGCGTCGATCGACGCCATCGCCACCGAAGCCGTCGAACGCCTTTCGCTGACGCTGGCCGGGCTCGAAGTGCTGAGCCGCCGCGACGTCGGCGCCCCGGCCGCGCCCGGCGTCATGCAGCTGCTGCGCCTGCGCACCGGCGAAGGCGAAGAGCTGATCCAGACCCAGGTGCACCTGACGGTTCCCGGCGCGGTGCCGGCGGACCGGCTGGTGCTCGAGCTCGCCTGCACGGCCGCGCCCGCGACCGCGCGGCGGCTTTCACCCGGTTTCCAGCGGTTCGTGGGCAGTGTCCGCGTCCGCCAGCACGAAGGGATGCAACAGTGACCGATCCGTACGCGGTGCCGGACATGGACGAACTGCTCGCGCAGGTGCGCAAGCAGACCGAAGAGGTCCAGCGGATCCAGCGCACGGTCGAGGCGATGGAGGTCAAGGCGCACTCGCGGCAGAACGAGGTCACCGTCACCCTCCGCGGCGACGGGCGCTTCACCTCGATCGACATCGACCCCCGCGCGATCCGCGAGTACGACGCCCGCAACCTCTCGGAGATCGTCCTCGAGGCGGTGAACGCGGGGCTCTCGAAGCTCGCCGAGGCGTCGAACGCCAAGTTCGCCCCGGTCATCGCGGCCGCCAAGAACGTCTGATGACGGCTTCATTGACCGGGACGACGCGCCGGGTCACGGTGGTCACGCCGCGGGCCCGCGTCGACGTCGCCCTGCCGCAGCAGTCGACGTTCGCCGAGCTGGTGCCGCAGCTCGTGCGGCTGGCCGGAGCGTCCGGGCAGGCGTCGGCCGAGCATCCGGGCTGGGTGCTCTCCCGGCTCGGCGGCGCGCCCCTGGCCTTGGGCCTGAGCGTGGCGGCCGCCCAGATCCGGGACGGCGAAGTGCTCCACCTGACCCCGCGGGAACGCCCGCGGGGTCCGTTGCTGTTCGACGACGTCGTCGATTCGATCGCCAGCGTCGCCGATTCCTCCGGTGGGTGGGGGCCGTCGGTCGCGCGGCGGTCCGGGCTGGTGGCCGCGGTGGTGCTGCTGCTGGCCGGCGGGCTGTTGGTGCAGGCGGCGGCGTCCGGCAGTGTTTTGGCGCCGATCGGGACCGGGCTGCTGGCCCTGGTGCTGCTCCTGGGCGGCGGTGCGCTGAGCCGCGCGTACGGCGACGCCGAGGCCGGCGCGGCCGGAGCGGCGGCGGGTGTCGGCGTCGCGCTGCTGGCCGGGATGTCCATCCTGGCGCCGCACCCGCTGTTCTCGCTGTCGGCGGGACCGCTGGCGGCGGGACTGGCCGCGGTGACGGTGTACGGCGTGCTGGCGGCGGTCTCGGTGGCCGACCGCCTGCCGTGGTTCGTGGCGATCACGAGCGCGGCGGGCTTCGGCGCGGTGACGACGGGCGTGGTGCTGCTGGCCGGTGTCTCTTCCCTGTCGGCGGCGTCGGTGGTGGCGGTGTTGTGCACGGCGCTGGCGGCGGTGGCCCCGATGCTGTCGCTGCGCCTGGCCCGGCTGCCGCTGCCCCGGGTACCGGACGACATGGAGGCGTTCCGCGCGGACGAGCAGCCGTCGCTGGGCACGGAGATGATCGGCCGGACGTCCCGGGCGCAGGCCGTGCTGACCGGGTTGCTGGTGGGCCTGGGCTTGGTGGTGCTGGCCGCTTCGGTCGTGCTTTCCACGGGTGGGCCTTGGGAAGCGGGCCTGGCGGGACTGCTCGGTGTGGCGTGGATCCTGCGATCCCGGTCGTACGCGGGCCGCGTCCAGCGCCTGGTCCTGATCGGCTTCGGCGTGCTTTCCCTGGTGTGCGCCGGGGTGTGGCTGGTGGCGTCGGGCAACCGGACGGTGGTGTTCGCGGCGGGCTGCGCGGTCGTGTTGGCGGCGGTGGTGTGCCTGGTGTACGCGACGCGGGTCGCGCGCGGGCTGCGTTCGCCTTACTGGTCGAGGCTTTTGGACGTCTCGGAGTTCCTGGTGCTGCTTTCGCTGGTGCCTTTCGTCGGCATGATCGCGGGGGTGTACGAAGCCGTCCGCGGCTGAGGGCCGGTCAGGTTCAGAAACGTGGCAGGCGGCGCCTGAGCCATACGGCTACGAGCTGGTCCGTGGGAAGGATGTCGGCTTCGCCGAGAGGACGATCGTCGCCGTGCCGGACGCGCCGATCGCGGTCGGCGACTTGCACGACTTTTCCGGTGCGCAGGTTGACGAGCTGCCAACTCGTTCCGTAGGTGTACGGCTCGACGAAGGGCGAGATCGCGCGATAGACGAAGTCCAGGAATTCCTGCACCGTGGTCGTGTCGTCGACGAGCAGTTCCGCCACCTCGTCGGTGCCCTGGACGATTTCGTCGATCTTGACGTGGATGACGTTGTTCCGGATCGCGTTGGTGATGCTGTCGATGATCTCTTCTTGGGCGGGTTTGTCCGCACCCAATTTCGTGAGTTCGCTTTCGAGCGACTCCGAAGTCGATCGGATGATCGATTCGGCCGTCTTGATTTCCGATCGCGCGCGTCTGGTCAGCGCCGTGGTGAACTCCGCCACTGTCGTCTCGGGCCCGTAGTCACCAGGCGCATACAGGACTTCGGGCTTGCACCAAAGCAAAATGAAGAACCCGATCGCGGTCACGAGCGGGAATCCGGTGGCGAACACGGCGAGCAGACCTTGGATCCAGCCCGACGCCTTGAGCAGGACGACGGTGACGATCGTCTCGGAGAGACCGAGGAACAACGAAATCACCCAGAGCGGGCTTCGAACACCGGGGCCGCTTTGTCTTGCCATTTCGACCTCGATTCGCCGGCTCCGGGACCCACATCGAGGTCGTCGTCCCCCGGCAGGTTGTTACAGCTCGCCGGACAGGCCCCGCGCCCAGCGAAGCCATTCACGGGCTTTCAGCTGTCCAAGGCGAGCGGGAGGGTCTGCCGGACCGCGGCACCGTGCCGCCCGTGCAGCGGAACTGCCCCACCCGGCGCCGGCACCGGCGCACCCGGCCGGCCTCCCACCCGCACCGTCACTTCGGCCTTCTCCCGCCCACCCGCGGTCCGCGTCAGCGTGTACGACGTCGCCGTGAAAGCCGCTCCCGGCACCGCGAAATCCACCGTCCGGGCCGACCGCGGGCGGAAGCACATCTGGGCCGCGTCGCCCCACGTCCACGACTTCCAGCGGTCCGGCGGGGTGGACGCGGGCCCCTGGACGCCCAACGCGACCCGAAGCTCCTTCGCCAGCTCACCAGCTTCCAGCACCGTGCTCTGGTACCCGGCTTCGGCCAGCGCGCCCATCAGGCTCAGCGCCGCCGACGCCGTGCTCCGCAACGCTCCGAGGTCGCCGCCGCCCCGGGCCAGTGCCGCGATCGGCGCGAGGTCCGGCCGGTAGCGGACCGCCAGCCAGCGGACCCGCAGCACCTGGTCGCCTCGGGGGATCGCCCACGTCAGCAGCTGCGCCGACGCGAGGGGGACGTCGGTCCGCCGGTAGGCCGAGCGCAACGCCTCCACCAGCGGTCCCGGGGCCGACGGACCCTGCGTCAGCCGCACCAGCGCGCTCCACCCGCCGTCGACCTCGGCGACGCCGAAGCGGTTGCCCGCGCGGTCGACGTGCTGGCGCACCTTCACCGTCCCGGCCACGCTCAGCAGCGGGTCGGGGCTGTCGCGGCGCGTGTCGTGCCGCCGCAGCCGGAACGCCGTCCAGGTCAGGGCCCAGCCCGCCAGGTGCCGCCCGGCGAAGCGCACGGACGTCAGCAGCACCACGAGCCCGGCCGCCACGCTGACCCCGATCCGCACCGGCTGCGAGACGGTGTCGACCATCCACGCGAGCAGGACGGCGATCCCCGCCACTTCCCACAGCGCGGCCTGCAGCGGCCGGATCGGCAGCAGCCAGGGCAGCGGCGTGGACGCGGGCCGCGGCGGTGCCGGGCGCACGGCGCCGGCGGTATCGACGGACACGGGCTCCCCTTTCCCCGGGTCTGCGACGCTACTGCTTACCCGGATAGCGCGTGGGCGTAAAAATTACCCTCGCCGCCCCCGCGGGCGCGCCCCTAGCATCGGGCACTCGGGAGGAAGACGCACACAGCCGGGGGCACAGCGCGTGTGGACGCAGCGGGACCAGATCCAGGCGTACCAGTTCCTCCGCCGCAGGCTCGTTTCCGCCCTCGTCGCGGCCGACGCCAACCACCCCGTCTCGCCCAGCCGCCGGCTCGTGCTCGGCACCGTGCTGGGACTCGTGGCGGCGCTGCTCGTCACCGCCGTCTTCGGGATCATCGGCCTGCTCAGCCCGTCCGGCGGTAAGGACTGGCTGGCCGGCGGCAAGGTGATCGTCGAGGAGGGCACCGGCGCCCGGTTCGTGCTCGGTGCCGACGGCGTCCTGCACCCGGTCCTCAACTACGCCTCCGCGCGGCTGCTGGCCGGCGGCGCCGGCGACGCGACCGTGTCCGTCTCCTCGGAAAACCTCGGCAAGGCCGGCCGCGGCACCCCGATCGGCATCCCGGGCGCGCCCGACTCGGTGCCCGCCGCCGGCGCGCTCGTCACGACGCCGTGGACGACCTGCAGCCGCACGACGCAGGACGCGCCCGCGTCGGCCGAGCCGCGCACCGCCGTCCTGCTCGCCGCGCCCGCGTCCGGCGTCGAGCTGCCGCGCGACCAGGGCGTGATCGTGCGGCTGCCCGGGGGCGACCGGTTCCTGCTCACCGGCGGCCGCCGCTACAAGCTCTCCGACGAGGCCGCGACCGCGCTGCAGTTCGACAGCTACCCGACGATCGCGGTGTCCGCGCGGTGGATCGACACCGTCCCGGCCGGGCGGGACCTGACCGCGCTGCCGGTCGACGGCGCCGGTGACCGCGGCCCCACGGTGGGCGGCCGCGACACCCGGGTCGGCGAGGTCCTCGCCGTCGTGGACGCGATGGCCGCGCCCGGCTCCGCGACGTCGTACTACCTCGTGCGCCGGGACGGCCTCGAGCCGGTCGGGCAGACCGAGGCGAGCCTCCTGGTCACCACCGAGGCCAACGCCGCCGCGTACGAGGGGACGCCGAAGCCGGTTGACGTCCGCGCGGCCGACGTCGCCGCCGCGCCGAAGGTCGCCGCGCCCCGCGCCGGCGGTGCCGACCCCGCGGCGTTCCCCGACCGCATCCCGGGCAAGGCGCCGATCACCGGCAACTCGGTCGTGTTGTGCATCCAGGGCAGCCGGTTGCTCGTTTCGGCCGAATTTCCGCTTTCCCCTGGCGCCAAAGCAATCCAGGTCACCACGAGAACCGAAGCACGGGTGGCGGACGAGGTGTGGGTACCTCCGTCGGGGGGAGCCGTCGTCGTCGAATCCGGCTCGGCCACCACGTACCTGGTGACCGATACGGGCCGGAAGTACCCGGTGGTGAACGCGCAGGCATTGGCCTCGCTCGGCTACGGAAGCGTGGCGAAATCACCGGTCACAGGTAGTTTGCTGGCATTGGTGCCGATGGGCCCCGCGCTGGACCCGGCCACGGCCGGACGGCCGGCCCCGTCGGGTGGAACGGGGTGAAAGTCGTGCACATGACAGAAGAGCGCTCGGCCGAGGACGATCTGGACCGGGGACGCGTCCGGGTCGCGGTCATCGAAGACCACCCGCTGTACCGCGTTTCGGTGGAGCGGGTGCTGGCCGAAGCCGAATTCATCGAACTCGGGGCGGTGGTCGACTCGGTGGCGCGGTTCCACGTCCACCGGCAGCCACCGGGCAGCGTGGTGCTGCTGGACCTCGGCCTCCCGGGCGTCGCCGGGGCGGCTGCGGTCCTGGAGGTCTGCGAACTCGGGCACCACGTGCTCGTGGTCTCCGCGCAGGCGGAGCCCGAAGTCGTGCTGGGGGCGATCGCCGCGGGGGCGCGCGGCTTCCTCTCCAAGGACGTCGACGCGGACGAGCTGCTGATCGCGATCAAGACGGTGGCCGGCGGCGGGGCGTACGTCTCCGCGGTGGTCGCCGGGATGATCATGAAGGACAACGCGGACCGGCCGGCGGTCTCGGCCGACGTCGAGCTGTCGCCGCGCGAGGAACAGGTGCTGCGGCTGGTGGCGGCGGGGGAGCGCGACGTCGACATCGCGCTGATCCTCGGCATCGGCGTCCGGACCGTGCGGGGCTACCTGGACCGCATCCGCGACAAGACCGGCGAACGCCGCCGGCCGGGCCTGGTCAAGGAAGCCATCCGGCGAGGCTTGATAGGCGGCTCCGGTCCGCGGCGCGGCGGCCGCAAATGAGCGACGACGAGCAGGCGGCGGCCAAGCCGCCCCGGCGGATCCACGTCGGGGTCATCGAGGACCACCCGCTCTACCGGTACGCGCTCACCCGCGTGCTCACCGAGGCGCCGGACATCGAGCTCGGCGCGGTCGCCGACTCGGTGGCCCGGTTCGCGGTCCAGGACCAGCCGGCGGGCAGCGTCGTGGTCCTCGACCTGAAGCTCCGGGGCGTCCAGGACGCGGCCGCGGTCCTGGAAGTGGGGCAGATGGGACACAAGGTGCTGGTGGTGTCCGCGCACGCGGAACAGCCGGAGGTGCTCGGGGCGATGCAGGCGGGCGCGAAGGGTTTCCTGTCGAAGGACGTCGACGGCGACGAGCTCCTGCGCGCGATCCGCACGATCGCCGACGACAACGCGTACGTCTCGCCGACGCTGGCCGGGATGATCATCCAGGACAGCGAAGAGCGGCACGCGGGCCCGAAGATCGTGCTGTCGGAGCGCGAAAAGCAGGTGCTCCGGCTGGTGGCGGCCGGGGAGCGCGACGTCGACGTGGCGGAGATCCTCAACATCAGCGTCCGGACGGTCCGGTCGTACCTCGACCGGATCCGCGACAAGACGGGCGAGCGCCGCCGCGCGGGCTTCGTCCGCGTCGCGATCCGCGAAGGCCTGCTCCGCTAAAGCGCCACTTTCTCCAGGAAAGATGCGTCCGAGGGGGCCCCGGACGCATCTTTCCTGGGGAAAGCTCGACTTTGAAACGCAAAGCCGCACTTTCCCGTGAAAGTGCGGCTAGAGGCGGCGGTTGGCCAGGGCTCCGGTCGCCGTGCGGGCCTGGGCCGGCAGCGCCGGGTCGACGTCCACCAGGAGCGTCTCGGGTCCCGCGCCCGCGGCGGCGTGCACGCGGCCGAAACCGTCCGCGGCCAGGGAGTACCCGATGCCCGTCGGCGCCTTCGGGTTCACCGTGAGGCCCGTCGCCGCCGGGTCGGCCTGGCCGCAGGCCAGCACCCAGCAGCCCGAGTCCAGCGCCCGCGCGCGCACCAGCACCTCCCACTGCTCGCGCTTGCCCTCGCCGGCGCCCCAGGACGCCGGCAGCAGCACGACGTCGGCGCCGTCGTCGGCCAGCGCCCGGAACAGCTCCGGGAACCGCACGTCGTAGCACGTCGCGACGCCGTAGACGACGCCCTCGAACTCGAAGGTCACCGGGACCGTGCCCGGCGCGACCGTGTCGGACTCGGCGAAGCCGAACGCGTCGTAGAGGTGGATCTTGTCGTAGCCGCGGTGCTGCCCGCCGCCGGTGACCAGCAGGGTGTTGCGCACCCGGCCCTCGTCCGCCGGGGTGAACATCCCGGCGACGACCACCACGTCGTGCTCGGCGGCCACCGAAGCGACCGCCGTCGCCCACGGCCCGTCCAGGTCCTCGGCCACCGGCTCCAGCGGGCGCCCGAAGCGGGCCATCGCCGCTTCGGGGAACACGACGATCCGCGCGCCGTCCGCCACCGCGGCCTCCACCCCGGAGCGAATCAGCTTCAGGTTCGCCTCCGGGTCGTCACCCGAGTTGACCTGGCACAACGCGATTCGCGTCACCGTTGCCTCCTGCATGCTGGGATCCGCCGTCACCGGGGAGTATCGCCGACGAGTGTCCCAGTGTGACCTCGTACCCTGGAGGGCATGTTGAACCGCACCGACCTGCGCGGGCAGGTCCCGACCGCCGCCGAACTGCGCGCCACGCTGCCGCGTGCCGAATACGACGTGGACGCGGCGCTGCATCACGTGCGCCCGGTGGTCGAGGCGGTCCGTGACCGCGGTGTCGAAGCCGTCCTCGAGTACACCGAGAAGTTCGACAAGGTCCGTCCGGACGCCGTGCGCGTGCCGCGGGCGAAGCTGTCCGAAGCGCTCGCGCAGCTCGACCCGCAGGTGCGCGCCGCGCTGGAGGAGTCGATCACCCGCGCCCGCAAGGTGCACGCCGAGCAGCGCCGCACCGACGTCACGACGACCGTCGTCGACGGCGGCACGGTCACCGAGAAGTGGGTGCCGGTCGAGCGCGTCGGCCTCTACGCCCCGGGCGGGCTGGCCGTGTACCCCTCGACCGTGGTGATGAACGTCGTCCCGGCGCAGATCGCCGGCGTCGGTTCGCTGGTCGTCTGCTCGCCGCCGCAGGCCGCGTTCGGCGGCCTGCCGCACCCGACCATCCTGGCCGCGGCCGAGCTCCTCGGCGTCGACGAGGTGTGGGCGGCCGGCGGCGCGCAGGCCGTCGCGCTGCTGGCGTACGGCGGCACGGACACCGACGGCGCCGAGCTCGCCCCGGTCGACGTCGTCACCGGGCCGGGCAACATCTACCTGACCGCGGCGAAGCGGATGCTGCGCGGCCTGATCGGGATCGACTCCGAAGCCGGCCCGACCGAGATCGCGATCCTCGCCGACGAGACGGCCGACCCGGTGCACGTCGCCGCCGACCTGGTCAGCCAGGCCGAGCACGACCCCCTGGCCGCCAGTGTCCTGGTGACGACGTCGGTCGAGCTGGCCGACGCCGTCGACAAGGAACTGGTGCACCGCGTCGCCGCGACGAAGCACGCCGAGCGCGTCGCCGAAGCGCTGGGCGGCAAGCAGTCCGGCGTCATCCTGGTGTCCACAGTGGACGACGGCCTGCGCGTCGTCGACGCCTACGCCGCCGAGCACCTGGAGATCCAGACGGCGGACGCGCGCGAAGTCGCCGCCCGGGTCCGCAACGCGGGCGCGATCTTCGTCGGCGCGTACGCCCCGGTGTCGCTCGGCGACTACTGCGCCGGGTCCAACCACGTGCTGCCCACCGGCGGGTTCGCCCGCCACTCCTCGGGCCTGTCCGTGCAGAGCTTCCTCAAGGGCATCCACGTCGTGGACTACTCCGAGGAGGCGCTGCGCGAGGTCGCCGGGCGCGTCGTCGCGCTGGCCAACGCCGAGGACCTGCCCGCGCACGGCGAGGCCGTCGCCGCGCGCTTCGGAGGTTCGGTCCGATGACGATCGGCGAAGAGGTCACCCTGGACGCGCTGCCGCTGCGCGACGACCTGCGCGGCAAGACCCCGTACGGCGCGCCGCAGCTGGACGTCCCCGTCCGGCTCAACACCAACGAAAACCCGTACCCGCCGCCGCCCGAGCTGGTCGCGGACGTGGCCGAAGCGGTCCGTCTTGAGGCTGCCGAGCTGCACCGCTACCCGGACCGCGACGCCGTGGCGCTGCGGCAGGACCTGGCCGACTACCTGAGCGTGTCGACGCGGGTGGTGCTGTCGGAGGCGAACGTCTGGGCCGCCAACGGGTCCAACGAGGTGCTGCAGCAGATCCTGCAGGCGTTCGGCGGTCCCGGGCGCAGCGCGCTCGGGTTCGAGCCGTCGTACTCGATGCACCCGATCATCTCCTCCGGCACGCGCACCGAGTGGATCCCGGCGCCGCGCCGCGCCGACTTCACGCTCGACACGGCCGCGGCGGCGTCGGTCATCGCGGAACGGCGTCCGGACATCGTGTTCGTCACCAGCCCGAACAACCCGACCGGCGGGTCCATCCCCCTTTCCGAGCTGCGCGCGATCCTGGACGCGGCCACCGGGATCGTGGTGGTCGACGAGGCGTACGCGGAGTTTTCGCCGCAGCCGAGCGCGGTCGGGCTGCTGGCCGACTACCCGGCGCGGCTGATCGTGTCGCGCACGATGAGCAAGGCGTTCGCCTTCGCGGGCGGGCGGCTGGGCTACCTGGCGGCTGCCCCGGCGGTCGTCGACGCGCTGCAGCTGGTGCGGCTGCCGTACCACCTTTCGCGGCTGACCCAGGCGGCCGCGCGGGCGGCGCTGCGCCACGCGGACGCCACGTTGGCCAGTGTGCACAAGCTGGCGGCGGAACGCGACCGCGTCGTGGAAGCGTTGGCGGGCTTGGGTTACGACCCGGTGCCGAGCGATTCGAACTTCGTCCTCTTCGGACGGTTCAGCGACCCGCACGCGGCCTGGCAGTCCTATTTGGACAAGGGCGTGCTGATCCGCGATCCCGGCATCGCGGGGCACCTGCGCGTGAGCATCGGCACCCCGGAAGAGAACGACGCGTTCCTCGAGGCGAGTAAGGAAGTTTCCCGATGACCCGGATCGGCAAGGTCGAGCGGACCACCAAGGAGTCCTCGATCTTCGTGCAGCTGGACCTCGACGGCACGGGCGAGGTCGAGATCTCGACCGGCGTGCCGTTCTACGACCACATGCTGACGGCGTTCGGCGTCCACGGCTCCCTGGACCTCAAGGTCGAGGCGACCGGCGACACCCACATCGACGCGCACCACACGGTGGAGGACACGGCGATCGTGCTGGGCCAGGCGATCCGCCAGGCCCTGGGCGACAAGAGCGGCATCCGCCGCTTCGGCGACGCGTGGATCCCGATGGACGAGACGCTGGCCCACGCGGCGATCGACGTGTCGGGGCGCCCGTACTGCGTGCACGTGGGCGAGCCGGAGCAGTTCACCACGTTCACGATCGGCAACAACTACCCGTTCGTCCTGACGCGGCACGTGTTCGACTCGCTGTCGTTCCACGCGCAGATCGCGCTGCACGTCCGGGTGATCCACGGCCGCGACCCGCACCACATCGCGGAGGCGGAGTACAAGGCGGTGGCCCGTGCCCTGCGCGCGGCGACCGAGCCGGATCCCCGCGCGGGCGGCATCCCCTCCACGAAGGGCGTTCTGTGAGCAAGGAAGTAGTCGGAGTCCTGTTGCTCGCCCTGGGCGGTTTCCTGGTGGGCGGCGTGTACTCGACCTGGAAGACGGCCAAGTTCATGGCGGGAGTACTGGGCGTGGCGGCCCTGCTCGCCATCGGCGGCGCGATCTTCTGGTTCGCGAGCTGACCGATTCCTTTCGCGGGCGCGGGCGGTCTGCATGGTCATCCCACCAAGGAGGAGAGCCATGTCCACCGTGCCGGCCGACGAAGAGTTCCGGACCTACAACGAGGGCGTCATCGGCGAGTTCCGTGCCCGGCACGGCGTGGTCAGCCGGCCACCGTTCCCGATCTTGCTGCTGACCACGACCGGAGCCCGCACGGGACGGCGGACGACGGTGCCGCTCGGCTTCGCGGTCGACGACGAGGGCCGCGTCTTCGTGGTCGGTTCCAAGGCGGGCGCTCCCCGGCACCCGGCCTGGTTCCACAACCTCCGGGCCAACCCGGCGGTGACGGTCGAGCTGGGTGACGGGTCCTATCCGGCCCGGGCCGTCGTGACGACCGGTGAGGAACGCGACCGCCTCTACCGCCTGGTTTCCGACGGCACCTCCGCCTACGAGCAGAACACCGACCGGGTGTTCCCGGTGATCGTCCTCGAAGGGGTACCTGCTCCGGCCTGACCGCCCCGAAGGCGGCCCCCACCCTCCCCGGGGGGCGTCCCTGGTCCAGTCTACCGGCAGCGGCCGACAAAACCGGTGGCCGAAGCCTGGTTGTCCACAACCCCGCGGGGTTGTGGACAACCAGGACTCAGCGGCTCGCGCCGACCAGTTCGCGCTCGTCGTCGTCCGGTGCCGCGTCGAGGTGCTTCGTGAGCTTTTCGCCCTCGACGTCGACGTCCGGCAGGATCCGGTCGAGCCACTTCGGCAGCCACCACGCGCCGCGGCCGAGCAGGGACATCACCGCCGGCACCAGCGTCATGCGGACCACGAACGCGTCCACCAGCACGCCGAACGCCAGCGCGAAGCCGATCGACTGGATCAGCGTCGACTCGGCCAGGACGAACCCGGCGAACACGCTGATCATGATCAGCGCCGCCGCGACGACCACCCGCGCGCCGTGGCGGAAGCCGGTGACCATCGCCTCCTGCGGCTCCGCGCCGTGGACGTGCTCCTCGCGCATCCGCGTCACCAGGAACACCTGGTAGTCCATCGCCAGCCCGAACAGCACACCGATCAGCAGGATCGGCAGCATGCTCATGATCGGCCCGGTCGACTCGACGCCGAGCAGATCGGTCAGCCAGCCCCACTGGAACACCGCGACCACCGCGCCGAACGTCGCCGCGACCGAGCCGAGGAAGCCGATCGTCGCCTTCAGCGGCACCACCACCGAGCGGAACACCAGCATCAGCAGCACGAACGCCAGCCCGACGATCAGCGCGAGGTAGGGCAGCATCGCGTCGGACAGCTTCTCCGAGACGTCGATGTTCGCCGCGGTCTGCCCGGTGACGGCCAGCTTCGCGCCGGTCGCGTTCTCCAGCACGCCGGATTCGGCGCGGATCGCGGCCACCAGGTCTTCGGTTTGAGTGCTGCTCGGCCCGCTCTTCGGGATCACCGTGAGCAACGCCGTGTCCCCGGTCTGGTTGACCTTCGGCGGGGTGACGGCGGCGACGTCGGGCAGCTTCTGGATGTCGGCCGCGGCCTGGCCGAGCGCGGCCTGCCGGTCGGTGCTCGCGCCGGTGTCGACGACGACCAGCAGCGGCCCGTTGGAACCCTCGCCGAAGCTGCGGCTGGCGATCTCGTACGCCTTGTGCTGCGTGGACTCCGGCGCGGCGGTGGCGTCGTTGGGCAGGCCGAGCTGCATGCCGAGGGCGGGCAGCGCGACCACGGCCATCCCGGCCAGCGCGACGAGCAGCACCGGCCACCGGTGGCGGGCGACGAACCGCGCCCAGCGCTCGCCGTGCGTCGTCTCGACCGGCTTGCGGCGCAGGCGGATCCGTTCGCCGGCGACCCGGTGGCCGGCGAAGCCGAGGATCGCGGGCAGCAGCGTCAGGGCGATGACGACGGCGACCGCGACGGTCACCGCGGCGGCCACGCCCATCTGGCCGAGGAACGGGATGCCGATGACGGTCAGGCCGGCCAGGGCGATGATCACCGTGAGCCCGGCGAAGACGACGGCCGAGCCGGCGGTGCCGGTGGCGCGACCGGCGGCCTCTTCGGGATCGCGACCGAGCTTCAGTTCGTGCCGGTAGCGCGAGACGATGAACAGCGCGTAGTCGATGCCGACGGCCAGCCCGATCATCAGCGCCAGGATCGGAGTGTTCGAGTTCAGCTCCAGGAAGCCGGAGGCGAGGAAGATGCCGCCCATTCCGGTGCCGACGCCGATCAGCGCGGTCAGCAGCGGGATCCCGGCGGCGATCAGCGAGCCGAAGGTGATGATCAGCACGACGGCCGCGACCGCGACCCCCAGTCCCTCGGTCGCGCCGGTTTCGGGGATGCCCTGCACGGCGTCGCCGCCGAACTCGACGGTGAACCCGGCGTCACGGGTGGCGTCGGCCGCGTCGAGCAGCGCCTGGCGGTCACCGTCGGTGAGCTCGTACGCCTTCGCGCCGTAGCTGACCTGGGCGAGGGCGACGCGCTTGTCGGGCGAGATCGACTGCGCCTGGAACGGGTCCACGACGGTGGCGACCTTCGGCGCCGTCTTCAGCCGGCCGACCAGGGACTCGACGGCGGCCTTGCCCTTCGCGTCGGCGATGGTGGTCCCCGCCGGCGTCTCGATGACGACGCGCGCGGTGGCGCCCCCGGCGTGGGCCTGCGGGAACTTCGCGGTCAGCTGGTCGATCGCCCGCTGCGACTCGGTGCCGGGGATCGTCACCGAGTTCGACAGCTGGCCGGACAGCGTGAGGGCGCCCAGCCCGAGCGCCACGAGGACGGCCGCCCAGACGGCGGCGACCAGCGCCCGCCGTCGGAAGGACAACCGGCCGAGCCGGTACAGGAAGGTCGCCACGCGTCAGCTCCGTTTCCCCCGAACGGGGTCGGTTCACTCGATCTGGTTCTGACCCAAGCTAGCCGATCGGCAAGGAGACCTCCAAGCCGATCGGCAAGTATGTGACTTGCCGAACAGCAAAGTTTATCCCAGCCGATCGGCTAGTGGACGGTTTGCCGATCGACAGGGAGTGACGTACGCTCCGACGGCTCGCTGAGGAGGAAGAATGACCGCCGGCCCGGACGGGGACACCCGGACCCGACTGCTGCAGACCGCGTTGCGGCTGTTCACCGAACACGGCGTCGAAGGCACGTCGCTGCAGATGATCGCGGACGCGCTCGGCGTGACGAAGGCGGCGGTCTACTACCACTTCAAGACGAAGGCGGAGATCACCGAGGCGGTCGCCGAGCCCGGGGTGCGCGACCTGGACGAGCTGGTGCTGCGCGCGGCCGCGCAGAGGCGCCGCGGCGCGCAGGTCGATCTGCTGCTGGAGGGGTTCGTCGACCTGGTGATCCGGCACCGCGCGCTGGTGGCGCTGTTCTCGAGCGACCCGGGCCTGGTGCGGGCGATCGAGAAGTCGGCGCACGGCGGCATGGAGGGCTTCGGTCAGGCGCTGCTGGGCATTTTGTCGGGCCCGGACCCGACCCCGGCGGCGCGGGTCAACGCGATGGTGACGCTGACGGGTATTGCGATGGCCGGCGGTTCCCCGGACCTGGCCCGCCTGAGCGACGACGAGCTGCGCACGGAACTGCTGGATGTGGGCCGCCGCCTCCTGGGCCGCCCCCGCCGCCGCCTCACCACCCCCGTGTCGACCGCCTGATCACGCGAGATGCCCGCTCAATCACGCGAGATGCCTCCCCAGTCACGCGAGATGCCCGCTCAATCACGCGAGTTCCGTCTCTGATCACGCGAGACACGCGCTCGATCACGCGAGAACCGGGTTTCGAGCGCGCGTGTCGTCCGTCTGGGTGCGCGAACCGACTATCCAGGTACGCGAGCCGACCGTCTGGGTACGCGAGCCGACCGTCCCTGTACGTAGCCGACCGTCCAGGTGCGCGAGCCGACCGTCCGGGTACGGGAGCCGCGGCCGCCGGGGCACGCCTCAGCCGATGCGGTGGAGGTACTCCGGGGGCACCGAGGCCGTCAGCCACACGCCGTTCGCGCTCACCTGGAACGCGTGGCCGGCCGCAGCCATCCTCGCGGCATCGACTCGGAGGACCACCGGCTTGCCGCGGCGGGCGCCGACCGTCCGGGCCGTGTCGAGCGTCGGCGAGAGGTGGACCGCGTGGCGCTTCATCGGGCGCAGCCCCTCGCGGAAGATCGCGTCGAGGAACTTCGCCACCGTGCCGTGGTAGAGCACGTCCGGCGGCGCCGCGTCCGCGAGGCCGAGGTCGACCGAAACGCTGTGGCCCTGGCTCGCGCGGATGCGCATGCCGGTCTCGTCAAAGGCGAACCGGCGCTTGTTGTTCGTCTCGACGACTTCGTCGAGCTGTTCGCGGGTGATCTTCAACGCCCGCAGCAGGGTGCCGACGTCGACCCAGCCGTCGGGGGAGAGGGTGAGGCCGGCGGCGGCGGGATCGTGACGCAGGTGCAGCGCCAGCCGCTTCGAAATGCGGATTGTTTCCTTCTCGTTCATTGCTTCCCCAGGGTCCCGCGGCGGGCAAGCGATTAAATGCCGCCTTCGACCGCCGGACGCAGTTTGCTCGCTCCCGGCCCGAAGCGCGCCAGCTCGTCGTCGTTGTTGTAGAGCGCGCAGCTGCGCAGCGACAGGCAGCCGCAGCCGACGCAGCCGGTGAGCCGGTCGCGAAGCCGTTGCAGGGCGTCGATCCGCGCGTCGAGCTCGTGTTGCCAGTCGCGTGACAACCGCGCCCAGTCGGCCTTCGTCGGCGCGTGGTCGGCCGGCAGCGAGGTCAGCGCCGCGCTGATGTCCTCCAGGGAGAGGCCGACCCGTTGTGCCGCGCGGATGAACGCGATCCGCCGCAGCACCGAGCGCGGGTAGCGGCGCTGGTTGCCCGCCGACCGCTCCGAGCTGATCAGCCCTTTCTCCTCGTAGAACCGCAGTGCCGTGTGCGGCACTCCGCTGCGGTCCGCCACCTGTCCGATGCTGAGATGTTCAGCGAGCCTCGTCACCAGCTCAGGCTATCCTTGACTTCGAGTTTAGTCGAGGTTGCATCGTCGGAGGATGACCACTGCGACCGAACCGGGCTACGCCGAGCTCCCGCGACTGATCTCGCTGATGACCGGCGACGACAAGCACCACGCCGCCGCGGAGTCCACTGTGGACGTGCTGTGGGTGCTCTACGACCGCGTGCTCGACGTTACGCCGTCGAACTTCCGTTCGCCGGACCGCGACCGCTTCTTGCTGTCCAAAGGACACGGTCCGATGGCGTACTACGCCGTGCTGACGGTGAAGGGCTTTCTCGACGAGGCGGAGTTGCCGACGTGGTCCAACGCGCTGTCGCGCCTCGGGCACCACCCCGACCGCCGGCGCGTCCCCGGCGTCGAGATTTCGAGCGGCTCCCTCGGTCACGGCCTGCCGATCGCGCTCGGCACGGCGCTGGGCCTGCGCGCCCGCGGGCTGACGTCGAAAGTCGTGACGCTCATCGGCGACGCCGAGCTGGACGAGGGGTCGAACCACGAGGCGATCGTCGTCGCGGCGCGGTCCGGCCTGGAAAACCTGACGACGGTGGTGATCGACAACCGGTCGTCGACGCGCGGCTGGCCGGGAGGCATCGCGCGCCGCTTCGAGGTGGAGGGGTGGGAGACGCGCACGGTGTCCGGCCGCGACCATCCGGCGCTGTACTCGGCGTTCACTGCCCCGCATCCCGGCCGGCCGCTGGCCGTGGTCGCCGTCGTCGAACCGAAGGGTTGAGTGTCGTGAGGGAGACGTTCTTGCGTGTCACGGAGGAGATCCTGGACGCGGACCCGGACGTGGCGGTGGTGCTGGCCGACATTTCGGCGGCCCAGCTGGCCGGCGCGGCCCGGCGGCACCCGGACCGGGTGATCAACGTGGGGATCCGCGAGCAGCTGCTGGTCAGCGCGGGCGCGGGCCTGGCCCTGGCGGGGCTGCGGCCGATCGTGCACACGTTCCCGTCGTTCCTGGTGGAGCGCGCGTTCGAGCAGATCAAGCTGGACTTTTCGCACCAAGAGGTGGGCGGGGTCCTGGTGTCGTACGGGGCTTCGTACGACATGTCGGCCGAGGGGCGGACGCACCAGTCACCGGGTGACGTGGCTTTGATCGATTCGCTGCCGGGGTGGACGGTGCACGTTCCCGGTCACGCTTCCGAGGCCCGGCGGTTGCTGTTGGAGTCGATTCCCGGGGATGGGCGGGTTTACCTGCGGCTTTCCGCTCAGGCTAATGCTTCGCCTCATCTCGGGGTCGGGTTCACCCGGCTGCGGTTTGGTTCGTCGGGGGTTGTGGTGGCGGTGGGGCCGGTGCTGGATCGGGTGCTGCGGGCGTGTGCGGGACTTGATGTGACGGTTTTGTACGCGTCGACTATCCGGCCTTTCGATGCGGCCGGGTTGCGGTCGGCTGTGCTTTCGGCTTCGCCTTCCGTGGTTCTCGTGGAGCCTTACTTGGCCGGGACTTCGGCTTACTGGGTTTCGGAAGCGTTGTCGGATTTGCCGCATCGGGTGAAGTCGTTGGGGGTGCGGCGGGATGTGGAGGTCCGGACTTACGGCGGGATCGCGGACCATGATCTGGCTCATGGCCTGGATGCTGGGTCTTTGAGGCTGTCGATCAAGGATTTCCTGGGGAAGTAGGCGGAACGCCATCGGTATCCGGGTCGCCGAAATCCGGCTTTCGGTACGGGAAGGAAATCTTCGCGCCGCCGAGTAGCGCCATGAGCCCTACATTGGCCGCGCGCTCCTCGTCACTGCTGTCGGGGTGCTTCACATGGAGTTCCTCGTACAGCCGGAACCGGTTGAGATCAACGATCGTTCGCACCGTTTCCATGTATTCACCCGCCCCGGCTACCGCGGCCCGGTAGGCGATCCAGGTGAATCCGTACGGCACCAGTGAGGTGAGCAACCACCAGCGATCAGTCAGCATCGCCGCCACCGTTTCCAAGGTGGCGACCAGTGCGACGACGCACAGCCGGATCGAGGTGTCCATCTGCTGCCGGGCGTCGTGCAAGTGGTCTACGTGCTTGTCCGGCGCGACGAGGGTGATGTACGGCGCTGTACGGATGGCGTCGAGACCGTATTGTCTGCCGATTCGATCCTCGGCCGACCGGAGGGCATTTCCCAGCCGGGTGGGCATCATGCGGCGGGCAGTCGGGTACCGCTGCATCTGATGCGGGACGTGGGCCAGCGCGGCGTGGAAACCGCTCGCCGTGTGTGCCTTCGGGCTGGGGAGCAGCTTGAGGATCGCGTTCCTGAAGTCGGCGTCGTTCAAGGCGAACGGATTCGTCGCCTTTTCCGGCTTGGTGGCCAGGTCGTTCAAATACTTGTCGACGATGACCCAGGTGAGCACTTCTTGACGACGGAGGTCTAACTGGGTCTGGCGCCGGTTCAGCCGTGATTTCTTCTTGCGATAATGGGTGATGCGCAGGCGGAGCAGGATCGTGGCGAGCCGTGAACTACCCCAGTAGCCTTCGAGCACCCGGGTCATGCCCAGCTGCAGCGGATGGAGGAAGAGTGCGCTGATGGCGGTCGCCAGCAGGATCCAGGCGTAGCCGCCGAGGCTGATGCCGCTGAGATTGGTGCCCAGGCGCCTCAGGTTCGGCGTTCCCGCCCAGGCGCCACTACCGATGAGGACGACCGTCCAGCCAGTCAGGAACAGCGCGGGGAGCATGCTGACGAGACTGAAGTAACGGCCGATCCGCGCTCCAGTACCCAGGGCGGCATCGGTGATCGACGGCGAGGTCATGGCAGCAGACGGTCCTCGTCGTCGATGTAGTCATCGCACAATTCGCAGAAGTACCCGTAGTCCTCTTCCACGAGGTAGAACTCGGGGTGGTACGGGCAGCGACCGTTGCCATGGTCTTCGCCGTACCCGGGCAAACCGCCATGGGGCTTGTCGGTGCCGAGCATCACCAAACCGAGGGCCAGCCGCAGTCTGCGCATGGGCCTCACCCCGCCCTCCAGGATTCGACCATGTTAGGCCAGCATTCAGGCCTAGTCGACAAGTCGGGGCGAGGTGGTGATGGGGGTTTCGCCCTGGGTGGTGCCCGCTGTGGGGATCGTTGTGGTGGCCGTGGCCGGGGTGTTCGGGCCGCAGTGGGCGTGGCTTGCCGCCGGTGTTCTGGTGGCCGCCGGGGTGGGTGGGCTCGCTTGGGGTGTCCTGAGGGAACCGCGGACCGATAGCGTGACCTCCATGGGGTCCACTATTCGGCCGATCGCGCTCGGCCTGATCCGGCGGCGCGAGCAAATCCTTGTCTTCGAAGGGCGCGATGACGTCAAGGGTGAGACCTACTACCGGCCGCTCGGGGGTGGGGTCGAGTTCGGTGAGCGCAGCGAGGACGCCCTCGTGCGCGAGTTCCGTGAAGAGCTCGATGCCGAGATCGTTGTCAAAGAGCGGCTCGGGGTCCTCGAGAACGTTTACGCCTACCGTGGCAACCCCGGGCACGAGATCGCCTTCCTCTACGAAGCCGAGTTCGTCGACGCCTCTCTGTACGCCAAAGAAGAGATGAAGATCCTCGACGATCCCGCCACCGCCCGCTGGGTCGACCTCCAGGACTTCCGGAACGGCAGCAAGATCCTGTACCCCGTCGGGCTTATCGAACTGCTCTCATCGGAGCAGTGAACGGGACGTCGGCACCAGCTCCTCGGCGGAATCCGAAGGGGAACGACTGAACCACACGGACACCGGCCCGTCCGTGTGGACCGGCAGCTGGGGGAAGTTGTTCGGCGACGGCTCCGTCTCGAACACCGCGAAGGCCGACGGCGACGCCTCGAAGGAGAGGTACACCCCCGAGCCCGGCGGAGGAGAAGCCAGCCCGCGACGGACCGGACGCAGCAGGTGCACGTCGTCCGAATCCACCATCGTCGCGTTCGCTGCGTCGCGATGCGCCTTCCAGACCGGGCCGGAGTAGAACCCGGAAAGGGCGTCCGCGCGGGTGGCGAGAGACCGGAAACCCCGCAGCCACACGAACTGGTCCGGCGATGAAGGCACCCGGAACAACCCGAACAGGTGCGCCCCCAAAGCCTCCTGCGGCTCGACGAACTCGCGCTCAAATAGCGAAATCAGCTCGTCGCGCCGGCCAGGGTGCAGGGTGTAGCGCCGTAGCTCGAGCACCGTCTCGAACGAAGAAAAGTCCACGACCCGCACACTAGAGACCACCACCGACAAAAACGGATCAGCGGAACGCCGCCAGCCCCGTCACCGCCTGGCCCAGCGACAGCGCGTGCATCTCCTCCGTGCCCTCGTACGTCAGCACCGTCTCGAGGTTCGCCATGTGCCGCATCACCGGGTACTCCAGCGAAATCCCGTTCGCGCCCAGCATCGTTCGCGCCGAGCGCGCCGCGTCCAAGGCCGAGCGGACGTTCGCCATCTTGCCGAAGCTCACGTGGTTGTGGTGCAGCGTCCCGGCGTCCTTGAGGCGCCCGATCTGCAGCGCCACCAGTCCCGCGCGGTTGACCTCCACCAGCAGGTCGGCCAGCTTGCGCTGCGTGAGCTGGAACCCGGCCAGCGGCTTGCCGAACTGCGACCGCGACAGCGTGTACTCCAGCGCCGCCTCGTAACAAGCGCGGGCCGCTCCGACGACGCCGAACAAGATTCCGTAGCGGGCTTCGTTCAGGCACGACAGTGGCCCGCGCAAGCCGCGGACCTCGGGAAACGCCGCCGACGAAGGCAGCCGGACGCCGTCCAGGACCAGCTCCGCCGTCAGCGATGCCCGCAAGGACAGCTTGTGCTTGACCTCGTTGGCCGTGAACCCCGGCGTCGACGTCGGGACGACGAAGCCGCGGATCCCGTCGTCGGTCTGGGCCCAGACGACCGCGACGTCGGCGACCGTTCCGTTGGTGATCCACATCTTCGTGCCCGAGAGCACCCAGTCCGACCCGTCGCGCACCGCCCGCGTCCGCATCGCGCCCGGGTCGCTGCCCGCGTCCGGCTCGGTCAGCCCGAAGCAGCCCAGCGCGTCGCCGGTGGCCATCCGCGGCAGCCACTCCTGCCGCTGCTCCTCGCTGCCCCACTTGTGGATCGCGTACATCGCCAGCGAACCCTGCACCGACACGAAGCTCCGCAGCCCCGAGTCGACGGCTTCGAGCTCACGGCACGCGATGCCGTACGCGACCGCGCTCGTGCCGGCGCAGCCGTACCCCTCCAGGTGCATGCCCAGCAGCCCCAGCGACCCGAAACCCTTGGCCAGCTCGGCGGCCGGCAGCACGCCCGATTCGTACCAGTCCGCGACGTGGTCGAGCAGGTTGTCCTTCGCGTACGCGCGCACGGCGTCGCGGATCGCGCGCTCCTCCTCGGCGAGCCCGGCGTCGAGGTCGAGGAAGTCGTAAGGGTCAGGGGTGCGGCTGCTCATGAGGGCTCCCGGGGGACGCGTCGATGCGGCCCCCGCAGGAAACCACAGTCAGGCGTCTGTCCTCCGCGTGGCGTTCGTCACGCGGGCAGCAGACGCGGACGGCGAACACCGCGGGCGGATCTGCTGGCGGGGAATCAGCAGCTCGCTGAACTGCGGGAACGGCACGCTTTCGATGTCTTCACGCCAGGCATGCAGCATCTGGGACAGCAGATCGTCCTCGGACATCTCTTCGCCTCCCTGGCGTCCGGTCGTGCCGGGGTCAGCCCACACGATCGGGTCACCTAATACCCGCTGGCCGGGAGGCTCAAACGTCCTTCTCCAAGATTGTTCCGGCCGACGACTCCTCCGTCGCAGGATCGCCGGCGCCGTGACGGACGGCTATTCGGTCGAACTCCGCCGAGGGCGACGGCTACGCTGGGTGGCGTGTCTCGTGTGGTGATCCTCGACTACGGTTCCGGCAACCTCCGCTCCGCCGAACGCGCCGTGGCGCGCGCCGGTGCCGACGTCGAGGTCACCGCCGACCCGCATGCCGCGATCGAGGCCGACGGCCTGGTCGTGCCCGGCGTCGGCGCGTACTCGGCGTGCATGGCGGGGCTGCTGGAGGTCAAGGGGCACCGGATCATCGGCAAGCGCCTCGCCGGCGGCCGTCCCGTGCTCGGCATCTGCGTCGGCATGCAGATCCTCTTCTCCCGCGGCGTCGAGCACGGCGAGGAGACCGAGGGCACGGGGGAGTGGCCCGGCGTCGTCGACCGGTTGAACGCCGACGTCCTGCCGCACATGGGCTGGAACACCGTGCGCGCGCCCGCGGACACGCAGCTCTTCGCCGGCCTCGACCCGGACGAGCGGTTCTACTTCGTGCACTCCTACGCGGCGCGCAAGTGGGAGCTGGAGTCGGGCCTGGCCGGCCAGGAACCCAAGGTCACCTGGGCCAACCACGGCGAGGACTTCGTCGCGGCGGTCGAGAACGGGCCGCTGTGGGCCACCCAGTTCCACCCGGAGAAGTCCGGCGACGCCGGCGCGCAGCTGCTGAAGAACTGGCTCGCGACCCTCTGACCGGGTGACGCGGGTCTCCGCCCTAGAGTTACCGGCGTGACTTTCACGCTGCTTCCCGCCGTTGATGTGGCCGATGGCCAGGCCGTGCGACTCGTCCAGGGCGAGGCCGGCACCGAGACCTCCTATGGCAGCCCGCTCGAAGCGGCGCTCGCCTGGGAGCGCGACGGCGCCGAGTGGATCCACCTGGTCGACCTCGACGCCGCCTTCGGCAAGGGCAGCAACCGCGAGCTGCTCGCCGACGTCGTCGGCCGCCTCGACGTGCAGGTCGAGCTCTCCGGCGGCATCCGCGACGACGCGTCGCTGAAGGCCGCCCTGGCCACCGGCGCCCGCCGGGTCAACCTCGGCACCGCCGCGCTCGAGGATCCCGAGTGGACGGCGCGGGTGATCGGCGAGTACGGCGATCGCGTCGCGATCGGCCTCGACGTGCGGATCACCGAGGCCGGCCACCGCCTCTCGGCCCGCGGCTGGACGTCCGACGGCGGCGACCTCTGGGAGGTCCTCGAGCGTCTGGACCGCGACGGCGCGTCCCGCTACGTCGTGACGGACGTGAGCAAGGACGGCACCCTGCGCGGCCCGAACCTCGACCTGCTGCGCGACGTCGTGGCCCGCACCGACGCGCCGGTGATCGCCTCCGGCGGGGTGTCCAGTGTGGACGACCTCGTCGCGCTGGCCGGCCTGGCGTCGGACGGCGTCGAGGGCTCGATCGTCGGCAAGGCGCTCTACGCGGGGGCGTTCACGCTGCCCGAGGCCCTCGCCGCGGTCGCGAAGGTCTGATCGAGCACCGCACCCGGAGCGGCGGGTGCCGGCCGACGAGGCGACCCGCGCGGCGCCGGCATTACCTCCGGCGTAATCGACGAGGTGTGCGAGAGGCGTCAGGATTCCTTTCACGACAACGAAAGGACCGCCATGACCGCCTACGGACTCGCCCACCTGCGCCCGCCCGCCGTCCTGCCCGAGGACGTCTTCCGGTACCTGGAGCGGATCCAGGCGACGCTCGACCCCTTCGGCGGCAAGTTCGTCGTCCACGGCTCACCGGTGGAGGTCATGGAGGGCGAATGGCCCGGCGCGCTCGTGATCATCGAGTTCCCGAGCCTCGCCGCGGCACACGAGTGGTACGCCTCGCCCGCCTACCGGGAGATCCTGCGGTTGCGCGCCGACCACATCCCCGGTGACCTGGTGCTCGTCGAAGGCTGCGGCCCGGACCACGACTCGGCCGCCATGGCCGCGGCACTGCGCGCGGCGAGCCCGGACCCGATAAGGGGCTGACAGCGGACCCCGGGACCCGTAGGTTGCCGCAGTGGAGGAGATCGTCACCGAGCTCGAAATGACCGCCGCCGAACACCTCAACCCCGCGCCGGTCGTCGACGGCGTCGCGCTCGAACCCGTCGGGGCGGGGCCGGTGATCCACGATCTGCACGTCCGGATCGGCACGCCCTACCGGTGGCCGAGTGTGTCCAGGACGGACGAAGAGTGGGAAAGCTGGCTCGCCGCACCGCACCGGCAGTACCGGCTCGTCGAGTACCGCGGCGACGTCGCGGGCGCCGCCGACATCGAGCCGCAGGCCGGCGGTGACGTCGAGATCACCACCTTCGGCCTGCTGCCGGAGTTCGTCGGCAAGGGGCTCGGCGGCTACGCGCTCACCCTCGTCGTGGCCGACGCGTGGGCGCTGCCCGGCGCACGCCGCGTCTGGCTCCACACCTCGACCCTCGATCACCCGAACGCGCTGCCGAACTACCTGAGACGCGGGTTCCGCAGCTTCAGCCGTCGAGCTTGACCGCGATCCCGACCGTCCGGTCGGCCGGGCCGCGCAGTTTCGAAAAGAACATCGTGACGCGCCCGACGATGCCGTACTTGCGGCCGATCACCCGACGGACCCGCTCGGTCTCGGCGAGGTCCAGCAGCCGGGCCTGCCCGGAGACGACCGCGCCGTGCGTCTTCTGCCCGCGCAGGTCGCACGCCTGGACCTCGACGCGCCCGCTGTTGCGGATGCGCTTGACCTTCCCGGCCTTGCGTTCCGACCAGAACACCAGCTCGCCGGCGTCGCCCGCCAGCCAGATCGGGGTCGGCACCGCGCGCCCGTCACGGCGGAACGTGGTCAGCAGGACGTAGCGCTCGGCCGCGAGCCGGTCCGTTTCGGATGCCATACGACCACGGTAGTCACGGCGTCCGGCGCCGCAGCGTCGCCGCGCCGAGCACCAGCGCCAGCAGCGCGCAGCAGGCCACGACCAGCAGGTTCCGCAGGATCACCGCGTCCACCGCCGACGACGCCGTGACGCGGGACAGCGCCTCGACCGCGTACGACAACGGCATGATGTCGGAGAGCCAGCGCAACAGCCAGCCCATGTCGTCCCGCGGCACGAACAGCCCGCACAGCAGGATCTGCGGCAGCACGAACACCGGCATGAACTGGATGGCCTGGAACTCGGTGCGGGCGAACGCGCTGACGAACAGCCCGAGCGCCATGCCCAGCAGCGCGTCCAGGACGGCGATCACCAGCAGCAGTACGACCGACCCCGCGAGGTCGAGGCCGAGCCACCACAGCGAGACGCCCGCCGCGAGCGCCACCTGGACGACGGCGATCGAGCCGAACGCCAGCGCGTAGCCGAAGAGCAGGTCGAGCCGGCCGATGGGCAGCGTCATCAGGCGTTCGAGAGTGGCCGTGGTCCGCTCCCGCAGCGTCGTGATCGACGCGATGAGGAACATGATCAGGAACGGGAACACGCCGAGCAGCGCGGGCGCGACGTGGCTGAACACCAGCGCCGAGTTGAACACGTACCGAAGCAGGAGTATCAGCAGCGTCGGCACCAGGACCAGCATCACGACGGTGCGCGGGTCGTGCCGCAGCTGCGTGAGGATGCGCCGCGTGGTCGCGAGCATCAACGCGGGGTTCACGAGGCGGCCCGCACCAGGTGGAGGAAGGCCTGCTCGAGGTCGGCGGTGCCGGTGCGCTCGCGCAGGGCGAGCGGCGCGTCGTCGGCCAGGAGGGTGCCTTCGCGCATGAGCAGGAGGCGGTCGCAGCGCGCGGCTTCGTCCATGACGTGGCTGGACACCAGCAGCGTGGCGCCGCCGTCGGCGAGCCGGCGGAACAGCGCCCAGAGCTCGTCGCGCAGCAGCGGGTCGAGCCCGACGGTCGGTTCGTCGAGCACCAGCAGCTCCGGCTTCCCGAGCAGGGCGACGGCGAGGTTCGCGCGGTTGTGCTGCCCGCCCGACAGCGACCCGACGAGCTTGCCGGCGTGGTCTTCCAGACCTACGCCGGCGATCACTCTGTCCACATCGGACGCCGGCGCGCGCAGCACCGCGGCGAAGTACCGCAGGGCTTCCCGCACGGTGAGGTCGGCGTAGATCGCCGGGTTCTGGGTGGCGTACCCGATCCGGCGCCGCAGCGGCGGGCTGCCGGCGGGCAGGCCCAGGACGGTGACGGTGCCGCCCTCGACGATCTGCACGCCGACGATCGCCCGCATCAGCGTGGTCTTGCCGCAGCCGCTCGGGCCGAGCAGCCCGGTGACCGCGCCGCGCGGCACCGCGAAGCTCACGTCCCGCACCACCGGCCGGCCGCCGCGCCGGACCCGCAGGCCGGTGACCTCGAGGGCAGAATTAGTCATGCGTTTAATTCTGCGCCCGGTGAGTTCCCGGCGTCAAGAGGGCCGAAATACCTAGTCCGATCGCCGCGCGAACCCCACACGACCGGCGGAAGCGTTTCAACGCCCGCGTCTGAAACGCTTTGTGGCCTGGGATTTCCCCTGAGCTGGAGGGAATGTCGATGGCCGTCACACAGCAGGTACCGGTTCATCCGCAAGCACAGTTCTTCGGCGCGGGGCCGTATCCCACGCGCCGCGCTGCGATCGCCGTCGTCGCGGTCCTCGCCGGCTTCGCGCTGACCGCGCTGTGGTCCGCGCCGTTCGTCGACTCCGTCATCGGCGACAGCGTCGCGAACGGGTTACTCGGCTACGACGCGAAAGCCACACCGATCAGCGGTGTCCTCGCCGGGACGCTCTTCGCGTTCGTCTCCGGCCTCGCGGGGTCCTTCACCGCCTGCAACATCGCCGCGTTCGGCGCGGTCGCCCCGCTGGTCGGCGGCCAGGCCGGGGAGAAGCGGCGCTTCGCCACGACGCTCAAGCCGCTGGGCTGGATCGCCGCGGGCATGCTGGCCGTGTCCGTCGTCTACGGCGTCATCGTCGCCCTGGTCGGCACGCGGATGCCGCAGTTCTCCACCGCGCAGACCTCCGGCCTCAGCCCGCGCAGCATCCAGTCCATGGTCGCGTTCGGCGTCGTCGGCCTCGTTTTTCTGGTCATGGGCCTGATCGCGCTCGGCATCCTCCGGAACCCGTTCGCCGGGTTCGTCGCCCGGCACCCCGCGGCGCCGCTGGTCCTGATGGGCGCGCTCATCGGCGGGTTCCTCATCGGCCGGCCCTACCCGCTCTTCCGGATCATGTTCCGCAGCGCCGCCGAGCAGCACGATGTCTTCTACGGCGCGGCCGCGTTCGCCCTGCAGTCACTCGGCAACATCGTGCTCATGGGCGTGCTGTTCCTCATCCTGACGCACGCCACGGGCGGGCGCGTGCAGCGCTGGCTCGCCGCGAAACCCGCCCGGATCGCCACGGTGACCGGCGCGGCGCTGCTCGTCGGTGGCACGTTCACGCTGCTCTACTGGGACGTCCGCGTGCTCGGCCGGCTCGGGATCATCTGGTTCCCGATGGTCAGCTGGTAGCCCGCCCGAGCCACCGGTAGTCGGGTGCGGGGTCGAGCTGGAGGCCGTCCGCGACGGCGACCAGCTCGGCCTCCGGCCGCGGACCCGCGACCGTCAGCCAGCGCCCGGACGGCAGCCGGACCGCGACCATCGCCTGCTCGCCGTTCCTCGGGGCCACGAAGAACCCCTGGCCGCCGCGCACGGTGACGGCGGCGGCGCCGTTCACGCCGGGGGAGCCCGCGCTCGCCGTGACGCGGACCGCGGGAACCGACGGCCGCGCGGGATCGGCGGCGGTCAGCTCGGTGCTCGCGTCGGCCGGGCCGGTGCCCTTGACCGCCGCCGACCGTTCGGCCAGGCCCGCGGGGAGGGTGCCGAACCGCAGTTCGCCGCGGACGCCGACCGGCTCGGGGACGACGTCTTCGGCGATCCGCTGGGCGACTGCGCGGGCGTCCGGCACCCCGCCGACCCGCACGGTGAGCACGTGGTCGTCGTCGGCCAGCCAGGTGAGCAGCGCGGCGCCGCCGGTGTCGCCGGTGACCATGGCGACCCGGCCGTGCACCAGGATCTGGTCGCGGATCGACGCGATCCGCAGCGCCGTCTGCGACCACTCGGGGTCGGCGGTGGAGTACGCCGACAGCGCGATCTCGGCCGGGCCCGCGAACCACCGCCGGACCTGCGGCGCGATGCCCGGCCCGCCCTCGCGGTACTGCTCGGTGAAGCCGCCGGGCAGCCAGGCCGGGCTGTAGCCGAGCACCGGCCGGCCCGCCGCCGGGTCCAGGTCGGCCGTCGTGAACGCCCGCGTGCCCGCGATGACCCCCGCCACCAGCACGACCACCGCGGCGGCCACCAGCGCGAGCCGGGCCGCGGGCCGGGGCTTGCGACCGGCTCTGGCCAGCGCGTCGCGGACCGCCTCGCCGTCCGGGGCGCGGGCGGCGAGGCGGTCGAGGCTGTCCCGGATCAGCGTCTCGGTCTCGTGCTCGCTGCGGGTCATTCGGGGGCTCCGGTGAGGGTCGTGGCGTGCGGGGCCTGGCGGAGGGTCGCGAGGGCGCGGGAGATCTGGCTGCGCACCGTGGAGGTACCGCAACGCAGGACGGCGGCGATTTCGGCGTCGGAGTAGTTCTCGTAGTAGCGCAGGACGATCGCCGCGCGCTGCTTGCGGGGCAGTGTTTCCAGGAGGCCGAGCATGGCGTCCCGCTCGTCGTAGGCGGCCGCCGGGTCGGCTTCCGGCGGGCCGAGCGCGTCGAGGACGTCGTGGCTGCTCGGCACCATCCGCCGCACCGCCCGCCGGCGCCAGGAGAGGTACTCGTTGGTGATCATCCGCCGGATGTAGGCCGGCGGGGCGTCGATGCCGCCCCAGCGCTGCTGGGCGCGCAACAGCACGTCCTGGACGATGTCCTGGGCCAGGTGCGGGTCGTTCGTCAGGACGGTGGCGTAGCGCAGCAGCCCGTCCAGCCGCTCCGCCACGAACTCTTCAAAGCGCACACGCGTCCCTTCCGTCCTCCCTTGGACGCGCGGGCGGGCCGGGGTGATGCACGCGGGGGAAAAGTTTCTCGGGTGAGCTTCGTCAACACTGCGGGGTCACGCCGTCGAAGGACGCGCAGTCGTCCTGGTTCCACGGCTCGTTCTGCCACTGCGCCGGGCCGAGGGTGTGGGAGGTGTCGCCGGCGACGAACGTCCACGGGCCGATGTAGTCGTTGCTGTACCAGTAGTTGTCCTGGTCGTGGGTGATCGCGTCCTGCACCAGCTTGCCCTGGTACGGCGACCACGACGGGTAGGTCCCCCAGTTCGACAGCACCGCCATCCGGCCGCACAGGCCCGCGCAGCCCGGCCGGGCGGGGTCGAAGCTGAACTTGTTCGAGTGGATCTCCACCCGCTGGGTCTTCCAGCGGCAGTCGTCGTACAGCGGCCGGTCGTCGATGGCCGGGGCCGCGCACTGCGTCCGGTCGCTGACCAGCTTGGTGCAGCTCGCCGTCGACGTGTTCGCCGGGCTGTTGCAGAAGCGGTCGGCGTTCTCCCAGAGCGTGATGGCCGACCAGTTGTCGTCGAAGTCGTTGCCGTAGATGTCGATGACGTCGGTGCGGGCCGGCACCCGGGGGTCGCCGCCGGACTCGGAGAGGTACACGGCCGCCGTGGGGAAGTTGTCGCCGCGGGCCGCGCGCCTGCTGCCGGCCACGACGTTGTTGCGGCGGATGGCGTTGTGGCGAATGACGACGTTGTAGCTGATTTCGTAGAAGATCGCTTCGGCGTCGTTGTCCTCGATGACGTTGTCCTCGATCAGGAAATCGTTGTCGTTCGTGTCGGCCCACAGGCCGGCGCCGCGGTTGTGGTGGACCCAGTTTCCCCGGATGTCGGCGCCGTTCACGGCCCAGAACTTGATTCCGCCGCTGCATCCGCAGCCGGGATTGCGCGTTTCCCAGTCGTCGACGTTGTTGCCCGTGATTTCGTTGCCTTCGACGAGCAGCCCGGTGATCGCGTTGTCGGGACGGTAGGCGTTCATCCCGTACTGCCCGTTGTCGCGCAGGCAGTTCGCCCGCACTTCCTGCCGGTCGCCGGCCATCAGCGCGGCGCCGCTGTTGCCCTGGATGGTGTTGTGTTCGAGCACCCAGTGCTCGCCGGAGTCGTGGTTGACCACGCCCTGGTCCTGCGGGGCGACGAAGTGCTCGATGGTGAGGCCGCGGATGACGACGTCCTTGGCCTGCTGGGTGAAGGCGGCCCGGTTGAGCCCGCGGCCGTCGAGCACGGCGCCGGGCGCGCCGAGGTAGACGTCGCCGTCCTTGGGGATGACCTGCCCGAAGCCGTCCGCGGCCAGCCGGTGCGTGCCGGGCGGCAGCCAGAAGGTGGTCCCGGGCGGCGCGGCCTGCGTCCGGACGCTGAGGTCGCCCTCGACGGCCGGATCGATGACGACGGCACCGGGTGGGGCCTCGGTGTTCAAGGCGGGCTGGCGGTCGCACACGGCCCCCGTCCCGCCGACGTCGGTGACGCTCGCGGCGGCCGGGAAAACGGGGGTGACCAGGGCGGCGGCGAGCAGGACGACAAGCGCGGAATGGGGACGCGGCATGCGGTAAACGTACGTGGCGCCGATCGTGGGGATACCGCCATCGGTGCAGACTTGACCCCTGGTGGGTGATTCGAATGGCTGGTTATTCGGTCGCCCGTCCTGGGTAAAGAATCACCGGTTCGAGTAAAGGACAACTGCGCGACAATGAGAATCCCCACGAAGATCGCGCTTTCTGCGACCGATCCACCGCGGGATGGCGGTCGTCGAACCGCTCGCCGGGCCCCGCCGGGGCCGGGGTGGCGCGGCCGGGTCGCCGCGGCGGATGTCTTGAATGACTCATTCCTGGCGTCGGATGAGGTGAATGGGTCATTCACGACGCCGGAACCGCGCGCCGGAGCCCTGCCCCGGCCCTGGCCGCGAAGTGACCACGCCGCGCCGAGCAGCCCCCGAATTCCAGCTTACGGCGGGCCGCCGACGGTTTCGCGGCCTTCGAGGTAGTACTGCGCCACCGGGGCCAGCAGGGCCACGATCTCCTCGTCGTCCGCCTCGGCCAGCGGGGGGAGCTTGATCACGTACCGCAGCAGCGCGGTCCCCATCATCTGCGCCGCGATCCCCGCGACCCGGATCCTCGGCACGTCCAGGGCGCGCGCCACCTCGGCCAGCACCGTGCGTTCGATGAACTGGCGCATCATCAGCGCGACCTGCTCGTTCGTCGCCGCGGCGCGCAGCATCGCGACGAACGGCGTCCGCCCCTCGGGCGTGGCCCAGACCGCGAGGAACGCGCGCACCAGCCGTTCGCCCAGGCCCGCGCGGGGCCCGGCCAAGATCGCGGGGACCAGCGACGCCGGGTTCACCGGCAGGTTCATCGCCGCCGCGAACAGCGCCTGCTTGCTGCCGAAGAAGTGGTGCAGCAAGGCCGCGTTCACGCCCGCGTCGGCGGCGATCCCGCGGACCGTCGCGCCGTCGTACCCCAGCTCGGCGAACCGGTGCCGGGCCGCGTCGAGGATCTTCTCGCGCGTCTCCGTCTGCCCTGGTCGCCGCCCCGCCCGTGCCATTGGCCGAGCTTAGAACGGCTTTGACTACGCTGGTGGGCATGTCTGTCGCGGTGCGGGTGATCCCCTGTCTCGACGTCGACGCGGGCCGGGTCGTCAAGGGCGTCAACTTCGCCGGCCTCCGCGACGCCGGCGACCCCGTCGAGCTGGCCCGGCGCTACGACGCCGAGGGAGCCGACGAACTGACGTTCCTCGACGTCACGGCGTCCTCGGGCGACCGCGAGACCACCTACGACGTGGTCCGCCGCACCGCCGAGCAGGTGTTCATCCCGCTCACCGTCGGGGGCGGCGTCCGCAGCAACGACGACGTCAACCGGCTCCTGCGCACCGGCGCGGACAAGGTGAGCATCAACACCGCCGCGATCGCCCGGCCGGAGTTCCTCCACGAGGCCTCCCGCCGGTTCGGCGCCCAGTGCATCGTCCTGTCGGTCGACGCGCGCCGCGTGCCCGAGGGCGGCGCGCCCACCGCGTCCGGCTTCGAGGTCACCACCCACGGCGGCCGCCGCGGCACCGGCATCGACGCCGTCGAGTGGGCCGCGCGCGGCGAGGAGCTCGGCGTCGGCGAGATCCTGCTCAACTCCATGGACGCCGACGGCACCAAGAACGGCTTCGACCTCGAGCTCATCGGGCTGGTCCGCAAGGCCGTCCGGGTGCCGGTGATCGCCAGCGGGGGAGCGGGCGCGGTCGAGCACTTCCTGCCCGCGGTCCGCACCGGCGCCGACGCGGTCCTCGCGGCCAGCGTGTTCCACTTCGGACAGCTCAAGATCGGCGACGTCAAGGACGCGCTGCGCGAAGGCGGGGTCGAGGTCCGGTGAAGTCCTGGCAAGCACCCGTCGAGGTCAAGGTCTGCGCCGCCCTGCTGGTCGGGCTGCCGGTCGCCTGGGCGCTGCTCGACCTGATCCCGGTGCTCGGGGCCGGCTCGAGCCTGGCGATCTTCCGGATCCCCGCGCTCGCGCTCATCCTCGGCGGGGTCGTGACGACCGGGCTCGTGCTCAAGCTGGGCAGCGCCCGGATCGGCGGGCTCATCATCACCGTGGTGTTCGCGCTGCTGCACGCGTTCCTGCTGCTCGGCGCCGCGCTGTGGTGGAACAAGCTGTTCTCCGGGCTGTCCTTCGCCGGGTACGGCTACGCGTTCGTCCTGTTCAACTCGATGCCGCTGAAGCGGCACATCCTGGGAGTACGGGCATGACCCTGGACGCGGCCGTCTCGGCGCGCCTCAAGCGCAACGCCGACGGCCTGATCGCCGCGGTCGTCGTCGAACACGCCACTTCGGACGTGCTGATGATGGCCTGGATGAACGACGACGCGCTCGCCGCCACCCTCACCACCCGCCGCGGCACGTACTGGTCGCGCAGCCGGGAGAAGCTGTGGGTCAAGGGCGAGACGTCCGGCCACTACCAGCACGTCCGCGAAGTGCGCATCGACTGCGACGGCGATACCGTCCTGCTGCGTGTCGACCAGACCGGCCCCGCCTGTCACACCGGCACGCACACCTGTTTCGACACCGAGGAGCGCCTGCTCCTGGCCGATGAGAAAGAGCTGGCGTGACAATCGTCGCCGACATCCTGGTCGGGCTGGTCGCCCTGATCCACGTCTACATCGTCGTCCTGGAGATGTTCCTCTGGACGACGCCCCGGGCCCGCGCGGCCTTCGGCACCACCGAGGAGTTCGCCGAGGAGTCCAAGACGCTGGCCGCGAACCAGGGGCTGTACAACGGCTTCCTCGCGCTGGCCCTCGTCTGGGGCCTGGTCGCCGGCCAGTTCCAGCTCCAGCTGTACGGCCTGGTGTGCGTGATCGTCGCGGGCCTCTACGGCGCGGCGACGGCCAGCAAGCGGATCCTGTTCGTGCAGGTGCTGCCAGGGGTGCTCGCCCTCATCGCGCTCCTGCTGGCCCGGTAATCTCGCTCCCGCCTTCATGCGGCTGGACTGGGGAATCCGGGTATCGGCCGTGCTGGTGGCCCGGCCGAGTGCGGGGCAGCCGGCGTTGCCGTCGGCGGCTCTGTCGTTCGTGTGTGCGCGCCCGAGGCCGTGGCCGAGGGCCCGGCCGTGGAGGTCCGCGCCGCGACCTACCGCCGGCGGCCCTGACCGGTCAGCACCGCGAGGGCGGACTGCCAGGCGGCGGACGACACGGTGAGCTGACCGGCGCCCCGGGCCTTGGTGTCCCGCACGCCCACGACCGGCCCCAGCGCCACCTCCACGCAGTTGTCGTTGGGGCCGCTGTAGGAAGACTTGCGCCACCCGGTCGAGCCCACGATCGCCTCCGTTATCGGGCGGCTTCCCGAAGCAGGGCCTGGGAAGCCTCTTCGCTCAGAGCTAGTCCGCGTAGCACCTTAGCATCGTGCTTATGGCCTGTGGTCTGGGATTCCTCGTGGAGGAAGGCCGTCGAGCCGACGTGTTCGACCGAGGCGATCGGCGGTGAGTCGGCGAACTCGTAGATGTCGAACGGGCCGACCAGCCCTGGGTGGTAGCCAATTCCGGACGGCACGATGCGCAGGCTGATGTTTGCGCGCCCGGACATTTCCAGCAGGTGATCGATCTGGTCGGACATGACCTCGGCGCCGCCGAAGTTTTCCCGGAGGGACTGCTCGCCGATCAGGGCGCTGAACCGCACCGGGTCCCGGCGGATGAGGATCCGCTGCCGATCGAGCCTGATCTGGAGCCGCTTGTCGGCCTGTTCGATCGGTAGCGAGAGCTTGTCCATGATCGAGCGGATGTAGTCCGGAGTTTGCAGCAGCCCGGGAATGATCAGGGGCGACCATGTGGTGATGACGGTTGCCGTACTTTCCAGATTCAGCCGGGTGGTGAGGGCAAAAGGGGTGTCGGTGTTGCTCGACGCGAGCCAATTGGGTTCCCGCGCGTGCCGCGCGAGGGTCCGGATCCGGTCGCGCTTTTCCCCGGTCACGCCGAGCAGCGCGAGGATCGCCGACACGTCCTCGACGCTCGGCAACCGCTGCCCCTTTTCCCACAACGACAGCACCTGCGGCAAGACTCCCAATTTCTCCGCGAGCCGGCGAAGGCCGACATTGCGCGCTTCGCGTTCTTCGCGCAGCGAAGCGGCGAGCGTTCTCGCCGCCGGGCTTGAAGACGTTGGCTTCACGGACGAAGCATACGAATCCCGTCGATTCCCCGAATGCGCGAACGGTGTCAGCGAATGGTGACGCCTGGTCCCTTACACGCCTGAGAAGGCCGCCCGGTTGTCTCGTCGTCGTGTGCCGTTTCTCGCAGCGGCCGCGCAGGCCCCCGAGCCCTACCCTCACTCCATGCGGGCACTCTGGGTGGGCATCGTCGCTGTCTTTTCGGTCCTCTCCGGGCTCGGTGCCGCGGGCGCGGCGTACTCGCTCATCACCGGCGACGGCAATCCGCTGGGCTACGCGATCCTCCTGTTCGGTGCCCTCGTGTTCGCCGTCTTCGGCTGGTACGGGCTGCGGGTCTTCGACCGCGGCGTGCTGTCCGCCGCCCGGGATTTCGGCCGGTGGCTGCCCGCGGCGGATCCCGCCGACGGTGACCACCCGGAACTGGACGCCCGCATGCGCCGCGCTTTCCGGCGCTCGACGGGATTCGCCGTGGGCTGGGCGGTGGTGCTCGCGGCCGGGTTCACCGACGTCGCCCTGGTCGGCGCGGCCGCCGACGACCTGCTCGCCACCGGCTTCCACGAACCCGGTGTGGTCGTCGGCGTGTTCCACAGCCGCAAGAGCACGTCGCACATCCAGGTGAGCCACGGCGACCGGACCGACGACCTGGTCTGGGAATCGGACCGCCGCTACCAGGTCGGCGAGCAGGTGGTCGTCATCTACGACCCGGCCGACCCGGCGCGCGTGCGCACCGAGGACGAAGCGAACGAAGACCAAGTCCAGCTCGGCTTCGGCGTGGTCGCGGTGCTGGTTGCCCTGTTCGGCCTGCCGTTCTGGATCGGGCGGGCGGCGGGCTGGCGGCGCCGGATCCGGACCGTCGAGCGCACCGGGTGGCGGCGAGCCGGCGTGAGCGACGGGCCGGGACCGCACGACGGGCGGCACCTGGCGGCGAAGTTTCGCGACGGGACGGACGTCACGCTCCGCCGCTCCTGGGCGTTCCTCCGCCTGTCGCCGTCGGCCGGCTGGAAGAACAAGCAGGGCTGGATCGGCGGCTGGGGCAAGTCGATGGTCGTGGGGATCGAGAACGGCCCGTACGTCCTGGCCGTCCACGCGATCCGGGACCGGGTCAGCCGATCTCCCCGGTGAGGTAGCGCTGCAGGTTCGGCGCCACCGCCCGCACCAGCACCTCGACCTCCTCGGTGGCGAACGGCTCGAACTTCGCCACGTACCGGATCATGCCCATGCCGACCATCTGGGACGCGCAGAGCGTCATGCGCAGCGGGATGTCGTCCGAGCCGATCGAGGAGATCAGCGCGGTGAAGAACTTCTGGAAGAAGTCGCGCAGCACGTGGCCGGCCTGCTCGTGGCCGGTGATGCTGCGGATGAGCGCCACGAACACCCCGCCGCCCGCGCCGTCCCAGCGGGTGATGAAGGTGCGGACGATCCGCTCGCCGAGTTCGTCGTCGGGGCCGTCGCGGAGGACCTGCAGGAGCTCGAGCGGGTCGAACGGCAGCTTGAGCACCGCCTGGGCGAACAGGCCCTCCTTGCCGCCGAACCAGTGGTTGACCATGGCCGCGTCGACGCCCGCGCGGGTGGCGATCGCGCGCACGGTGGCCCCGTCGTAGCCGTTTTCGGCGAACACGGCCCGTGCGGCTTCGATCAGTGCCGTGCGGGTGTCCTGGCCGGCGGGGCGCCGTCCGCGGCGTCGCGAAGTAGGCTCGGTGGTGCTCACGTCCCCATCATGACGCACGGCTCCCTCGAATTCAACATTCATTGAATTAAGGGTCTGGGAAAACCCCTTCCCGGGGGTGCAGCACAATGAGGGTCATGGTCAGCACCTCGAGCAGCAAGTCCGGTCCCGGCTCGGTCAGCCCGTCCCGTGCGGACTTCCGCGCCCTCGCCGAGAGCCGCCGCGTCATCCCGGTCGTGCGCCGGGTCCTCGCCGACGGCGAGACGCCGATCGGGGTCTACCGCAAGCTCGCCGCCGACCGGCCGGGCACGTTCCTGTTCGAGTCCGCGGAGAACGGCGCCTCCTGGACGCGCTGGTCGTTCATCGGCGTCCGCAGCCCGGCCGCGCTCACCGTCCGCGACGGGAAGGCGGTCTGGACCGGGACCCCGCCGGTCGGCCTGCCGTCCGAAGGCAACCCGCTCACCGTGCTGCGCGAAACGATCGAAGCGTTGCACACCGAGCCGTTGCCCGGATTGCCGCCGCTGACCGGCGGCATGGTCGGCTACATCGGCTACGACTCCGTGCGCTGGCTGGAAAGGCTGCCGGAGCTGGCCGAGCGCGACCTCGACATCCCCGAGCTGACGATGCTCCTGGCCACCGACCTCGCGGCGTTCGACCACCACGAGGGCACGGTCACGCTCATCGCGAACGCCGTCAACTGGGACGACTCGCCCGAGCGCGTCGACGCGGCCTACGACGACGCCGTCGCCCGGCTGAGCGCGATGACCGAGCAGCTGCAGGTCCCCGCGCCGGCCACGGTCGCCGCGTTCGAGCGGCCCGAGCCGGAGTTCACGCGCAAGCGGTCCAAGGCGGACTTCCACGCGGCGGTCGAGAAGGCCGTCGAGGCGATCAAGGCCGGCGAAGCGTTCCAGATCGTGCCGTCGCAACGGTTCGAGATCCCGACCGCCGCCGACGCGCTCGACATCTACCGCGTGCTGCGGACGTCCAACCCGAGCCCGTACATGTACCTGCTGCGGCTGGAAGGCTTCGACATCGTCGGCTCCAGCCCCGAATCGCTCGTCACCGTGCGGGACGGCAAGGCGACCACCCACCCGATCGCGGGCACGCGCTGGCGCGGCGCCGACCCGGAAGAAGACGCGCAGCTGGCCAAGGACCTCCTCGCCGACGAGAAGGAGCGCGCAGAGCACCTCATGCTCGTCGACCTCGGCCGCAACGACCTCGGCAAGGTCTGCAAGCCGGGCACCGTGCGCGTCGTCGACTTCTTCCAGATCGAGCGCTACAGCCACGTCATGCACATCGTGTCGACCGTCACCGGCGAGCTGGCCGAGGGCAAGACGGCGTTCGACGCGGTCACGGCGTGCTTCCCGGCCGGGACGCTCTCGGGCGCGCCCAAGGTCCGCGCGATGCAGCTGATCGAGGAGCTCGAGCCGGTCCGCCGCGCGCTGTACGGCGGCGTCGTCGGCTACCTCGACTTCGCGGGCGACGCGGACACGGCGATCGCGATCCGCACGGCGCTGGTCAAGGACGGGATCGCGCACGTCCAGGCCGGTGGCGGCGTCGTCGCCGACTCGGTGCCGGACTACGAGGACACCGAGTCGCTGAACAAGGCCCGCACGGTGCTGTCGGCGGTGGCCGCCGCGCAGACGATGGTGGCGGCGGGCGTCCTCGACCCGGCCGCGGACTCCGCTCATGTCTGAGGCCGCCGAGACCGCTGCGGCCGCCAAGCCGTCCCGGCGTCCACTGTGGATGATCGTGGTCGCGCTCCTGCTCGGCGCGCTCGCGCTGTGGGGTGCGTCACGGCTGACGTGGTTCGCCGAGTTCCGCGACGGCGGCGTGCGCGGCACCGTGCTCCACCGCGAGACCGGCGAGCAGCGCGCGACGGCGCTCGTGCCGCTGGCCCTGCTCGCCCTGGCCGGCGTGGCCGGGGTGATCGCGACCGGCGGCTGGGCGCGGCGCGTGCTGGGTGCCGTGCTCGCGCTGGCCGGCGTCGCCGCGGTGTGGTCCGGCGTGGCCGGCGTCCGGTTCTCCGGCTACGCGGACGGGCTGCCCGTCACCGAGATGCTGCTGGGCCGCGGCCTGGCCGTGCTGGGGGGAATGCTCGTCGCGGCCGGCGGGTTGGCAGCCGTCAAGGGCGCCGGGCGGGCCGCCCGGCTCGGGGCCCGGTACGCGGCTCCGGCCACGCGCAAGAAGGCGCGTGATCCGGACGCGGAGCTGTGGGAAGCGCTGTCGGAGGGAGAGGATCCGACCGACGTCCGGGCGAGGCATTCGGAGTAACGCGCGCACCCGGAACCGGGCGCTCCAGATGCGGGGGTTAGCATCGTTTCGGCGGGAAGGGGAAGGTTTTTGTGAGCGACCTTGCGAATGAATCCGTGAGCGCGTACCCGGGCGGGGGCGCCCGGTGACCGTGCTCGAAGACATCGTCGCCGGCGTGCGCGAGGACCTCGCGGCACGCGAGTCCGTGCTGCCGTTCGGCGAGCTGAAGATCCGCGCGGCGGCCGCTCCGGCGCCCCGCGACGTGATGTCCGCGCTGCGCGAGTCCGGCATCGGCGTGATCGCCGAGGTGAAGCGGCGCAGCCCCTCCAAGGGCGACCTGGCCGACATTCCCGACCCCGCGGCGCTGGCGAAGGACTACGAAGACGGCGGCGCGCGCGTGATCAGCGTGCTCACCGAGCAGCGCCGCTTCGGCGGTTCGCTGGCCGATCTGGACGCGGTGCGCGCGGCGGTCGACATCCCGATCCTGCGCAAGGACTTCATCGTCAGCCCCTACCAGGTGCACGAGGCCCGCCTGCACGGCGCCGACATGGTGCTGCTGATCGTCGCCGCGCTGGAGCAGAACGCGCTCGCCGCGCTGCTCGACCGCGTCGAGTCGCTCGGGATGACCGCGCTGGTGGAGATCCACAACGCCGAGGAGGCCGACAAGGCCCTCGAAGCGGGCGCCAAGGTCATCGGCGTCAACGCGCGGAACCTGCACACCCTCGAGGTGGACCGCGACGTCTTCTCGCGGCTGGCCCCCGGCCTGCCGATGGACGTCTACAAGGTCGCCGAGTCGGGCGTCCGCGGGCCGGGCGACCTGATGTCGTACGCCGGCCACGGCGCCGACGCGGTGCTGGTCGGCGAGGGACTCGTCGCCTCCGGCGACCCGAAGGGCGCCCTGGTCAAGCTGGTCACCGCCGGCTCGCACCCCGCCTGCCCGAGGCCGTCGCGGTGACCGAAGAGCACGACAAGCACGACCCGGACGAGCGGGGCTACTACGGCCCGTACGGCGGCCGGTTCATGCCGGAGGCGCTGATCGGCGTCGTCGACGAGGTCGCCACCGAGTACGAGAAGGCCCGGCACGACCCGGAGTTCCTGAACGAGTTCAACCGCCTGCTCCGCGATTACGCGGGTCGCCCGTCGCTGCTCACCGAAGCCAAGCGCTTCGGCGAGCACGCCGGCGGTGCGCGCGTGTTCCTCAAGCGCGAAGACCTGAACCACACCGGCTCGCACAAGATCAACAACGTGCTGGGCCAGGCGCTGCTCACCAAGCGGATGGGCAAGAAGCGCGTGATCGCCGAGACCGGCGCGGGCCAGCACGGCGTCGCGACGGCCACCGCGTGCGCGCTGCTCGACCTCGACTGCGTCGTCTACATGGGCGAGGTCGACACCGAGCGCCAGGCGCTGAACGTGGCCCGCATGCGGCTGCTCGGCGCCGAGGTCATCCCGGTCAAGACCGGTTCGCGGACGTTGAAGGACGCGATCAACGAGGCGCTGCGCGACTGGGTCACCAACGCCGACACCACGCACTACCTGTTCGGCACGGCGGCCGGTCCGGCGCCGTTCCCGACGATGGTCCGCAACTTCCACCACGTCATCGGCACCGAGGCCCGCGAGCAGATCCTCGAGCAGGCCGGCCGCCTGCCCGACGTCGTCGCGGCCTGCGTCGGCGGCGGGTCGAACGCGATCGGCATCTTCTCCGGCTTCTACGACGACCCGTCCGTGCGGCTGGTCGGCCTGGAGCCGGGCGGCGAGGGCATCGACGGCAACCGCCACGGCGCGACGCTCACGAAGGGCACGCCGGGCAACCTGCACGGCGCGATGACGTACCTGCTGCAGGACGAAGACGGCCAGACGGTCGAGTCGCACTCGATCTCGGCCGGGCTCGACTACCCGGGCGTCGGCCCGGAGCACGCGTGGCTGAAGGACACCGGCCGCGCCGAGTACCGCCCGGTCACCGACGCGGAGGCGATGGACGCGTTCCAGCTGCTCTCCCGCACCGAAGGCATCATCCCGGCGATCGAGTCGGCGCACGCGCTGGCCGGCGCGCTGGTGATCGGCCGCGAGCTGGGGCCCGACGGCCTGATCGTCGTGAACCTGTCGGGTCGCGGCGACAAGGACATGGACACGGCGGCGAAGTGGTTCGGGCTGGTGAACGGATGAGCGGGCTGGACGACCTCTTCGCGACGACGCGCGCGGAGGGCCGCGGCGCGCTGATCGGCTACCTCCCGGCCGGCTTTCCCACGGTCGCGGGGTCCAAGGACCTCATCGCGGCGTGCGTCGACGGCGGCGCCGACCTGATCGAGGTCGGCGTCCCGTATTCGGACCCGGTGATGGACGGCCCGACCATCCAGGCCGCGTCGGTGACCGCGCTGGACAACGGCTTCCGCCTCAAGAACCTGTTCGAGGTGGTCGAGTCGGTGTCGGCGCGTGGCGGCCGCGCGGTCGTCATGACGTACTGGAACCCGGTGAACCGCTACGGCGTGGACCGCTTCGCGCGTGACCTCGCTTCAGCCGGCGGCCTCGGGCTGATCACGCCGGACCTGATCCCCGACGAAGCCGGTGCTTGGCTTTCCGCCTCGAAGGAACACGGCTTGGACCGGACGTTCCTGGTGGCGCCTTCGTCATCGGAGGAGCGGCTCGCCCTCACGGCGGCGGCGTCTTCGGGGTTCATCTACGCGACGGCGGTGATGGGCGTGACGGGCGCGCGCGACCAGGTGGGAGCGGGCGCGGAGACGCTGGTCCGCCGCACCCGGGCGCACACGGACCTGCCGATCGGCGTGGGCCTGGGCGTGCGCTCGGGCGAGCAGGCGGCCCAGGTGGCGTCGTTCGCGGACGCGGTGATCGTGGGGTCAGCCCTGGTCACGGCGGCGGCCGAGGGTCCTACCGGCGTTCGCGCGCTGTCCGCCGAGCTGGCCGAGGGTGTGCGCCGGGCGGTCGCCACCGCTTGACCTGGAGTGCACTCCAGGTGCCACTCTGGGTTTCGTGACCTCCTACACCCCGGCCCAGGTGACCGAAAAGACCGGTTTCACGATCGACACCCTGCGGTACTACGAGCGCATCGGCCTGCTGCACCACGTCAGCCGCACAGCCGGCGGCCGGCGCACGTTCACCGACCAGGACGTGGAGTTCCTGCAGCTGCTGCGCTGCCTGCGCTACACGGGCATGCCGGTGGCGGAGATGCTGCGGTTCGTGGAGCTGCTGCGTTCCGGCGAGGCGACCCGCGAAGAGCGGGTGGACGTCCTGCGCGAGCACGAAGCCCGGGTGGCGTCGCAGATCGAGCGGCTGCGGGAGCACCAGGAACACATCCAGTTCAAGATCCGGCTGTACAGCGGCGCGGGCCAGCTGGCGTCCGCGGGCTGAAGGTGTGTCGCAGCCGTGTGACGCCCTCACCTGATCCAGAACTGTCGGTGGCGGGCCGCATACTCCTCGTGTGATGATCCACAACGAGGGGGCCGACCGGACATGCCACACTGGAACAGACCTGCGACGATCGGCTGGAGCGGAGGTGAAGCGCAATGACAGCACCGGTTGAACCCGGGGCCGAGTTCCACATCCCACCACGGCCGGACGGCTGGACCGTCGATGAAATTCTCGCTCTGCCCGAGGCTCAGACCTCACTGCAGCGGATCGAACTCGTGGACGGAGCTCTCCTCGTGAGCCCGTGGCCGAGACTGGAACACCAGCGACTGGTCCGTGTGCTCACTGGGCAGCTCAGCGAGGGAGCGGAGCCTGCGTTCGAGGTGTTCCCCGGCGCGAATCTGGTGCTGGGCAACCGCGGTGACCGCCTGGTGATACCCGACCTGGTAGTGACCGATGAGCCTGGGCTGGAGGGCGTGAGCCTGACCGAGAAACATGTGGTGCTCTTGGCCGAGATCGTCTCACCGTCGACCAAGGCGCAGGACCGGATTCTCAAGCGAGCCATCTACGCCGAGGCGCTGATCCCCTTCTACCTCCTGGTGGAGCCCGGCGAACAGAACACCGCGACCCTGTTCGAACTCCAAGGTGGCGAGTACGAGCCCATTGCGAGGAGCGAGAACGGCAAGCTTCACCTGACCCGTCCCTTCGAGGCCACCCTGCGCCTCTGAGGAACGTTTGTACGAAAGCTGTACAGCGCCGCGGGAGAGTCCAGGCTATGGACCTCGCACACCTCCCGCGGCGCACCTTCCTCCGCGGCGCCGCCGGCCTGGCCGTCGCGGGCGCTACCGGGCTCCTGCTCCCCGAAGCCGCCCGAGCGGCAACCGAACCGCGGATCTACAGCTGCGCCGAGTGGGGTGCCCGGCCGCCCGCCGATGCGCTCACCACCCTCGACCACCCCGCGAACCGCGTCCTCATCCACCACATCGCCTGCCCCAACAGCACCGACTACTCCCTCGCGCACGCCTTCCAGGTCGCGCGCGACGACCAGCACGACCACATGGACAACAACGGCTGGTCCGACACCGGGCAGCACTTCACCGTCAGCCGCGGCGGGTACCGGCTCGAAGGGCGGCACGGCAGCCTCGATGCCCTTCGCGGCCGCACCACCATGGTCCAGGGCGCGCACTGCCCCGGCCAGAACACCAACGCCATCGGCATCGAGAACGAAGGCACCTACACGAGCGTCGAGCCGCCCGAAGCCCAGTGGGCGTCGCTCGTGATCTTCTGCGCCTACATCTGCCGCCAGTACGGCATTCCCGTCGAAGAGATCAGGGGCCACCGCGACTTCTACAACACCGAATGCCCCGGCGACGCCCTCTACGCCAAGCTCCTGCGGCTGCGCGACGAAGTGGCAGCCTCAATGTAGGTACCGCATGAGCGAGCAGAGCTCGGCAGGCGGCAGGGAACCGAGCCGCGCGATCTCCCCGCGTCGCACGTCCATCAGCGTCGTCGCGAACTCCGTGCCGAACGCCGAAGTCAACGCCGAGTCCGCTTCGAACGCCGTCACCGCGTCCGCCAGCGACGTCGGCAGCCGCGTAGCCGAGGGCAGCGTCCCCGGGTCGACGGCCACCGGCTCGGGCAGCGACTCCTCCCCGGATAGGCCGGCCAGGCCCGCGAACAGCAGCGCCGCCACCACGAGGTACGGGTTCGCGGTCAGGTCGAAGCACTTGACCTCGAAGTTTGCCGCCCGGTCGCGCTGCCCGGCCGGGCCCTGCACCAGCCGCAGCGGCGCCTCGCGGTTCTCCAGGCCCCACACCGAAAACACCCCGGCCCAGTGGTGCGGCTCGAGGCGCAGGTAGCTGACCACCGACGGCGCGCCGATCGCCAGCAACGCCGGCAGCCGCGAGAAGATCCCGGCGCCGAACGCCTCCGCCGTCGAGGTCAGGCCGAAGCGGCCGTCGCCGCCGGAGCACAGGTTGTGGTCGCCGTCCCAGAGGCTCAGGTGGACGTGGCCGCCGTTGCCCACGCCGTCCGGCGAGAACTTCGGGGTGAACGACGCGCGCAACCCGTGCTGAGCACTCACCATCCGGATCGTCTCGCGCGTCAGCACCGCGATGTCCGCCGCGCGCACCGGGTCTTCCGGCGCCACCGACAGCTCGAACTGCCCCGCCGCATACTCCGGGTGGATCTGCTCCACCACCACACCCTGGGCGGACAAAGTGGACACCAGTGCGCGCAGGTAGCCCGCCTGCGCGGAAAGCCGCGCGAAGCCGTAGGCCGGGCCCGCCGTGGCCGAACGCGGGTCGTCCGGGGCGTCCTCCGCCGTGATCACCCACTCGATCTCGAAGGCCGTCCGCACGTTGTAGCCCAGCTCCGCGAGCCGGGCCGTCGCGGTCGCGGCCAGCGCCCGCGCGTCCTGCGGGTGCGGCTCGCCTTCCTGGTCGTACTTCCGGACCGGCGCCCACGCCCAGCCCGGCTGCGCGGCCAGCGGCACGAGCGCGTCGAGGTCGGGGTGCAGCCGCAGGTCACCGACCGGGCCGCGGGAGTACTCGCCGTCGGTGATGTCGTCGGTGGCCAGGAAGAAGTCGAACGAGTTCGACGCGCCGACGCCCCACGCCGCCGCCGACCACAGCCGGTCGACGGGGACGGCCTTGACCCGCGCGATGCCGCTGTTGTCCACGAAGGTCAGCGCGACGAGCTCGACGCCGGCCGCGCGCAGGCCGTCGGCCCGGAGTGCGCCCTGCTGTGCGAGTTCGGCCCGATCGAGCTGGCTCATCCTGCTCCCGTCGATGTGCACTGGATACGTCCGGCTGGGTACTTCGAAGAATGAGGTGGAGATCGTGTCAGAGACCGCCGAAACCCGTCCAGGGCGCCGTTCCTCCCCGTCGCTCGTAGGGTGGGGAAGAGGCTGACCGACCCGGACGGAGGCGCATGACCGACCTGCTGCCGTTCGTCGCGGACCTGCCGCTGGTGGACCACCACTGCCACGGCCTCGGCACCGGGGACGTGGCCCGCGCGGACTTCGAGGCGATGCTGACCGAGGCGGACACGACGTCGCCGCTCGGCACGAGCCTGTTCGACTCGCTCATCGGGCTGGCCGTGCGCGAACGCTGCGCGCCCGTGCTCGACCTGCCCCGGCACGCCCCGGCCGACGGCTACCTCGAGCGCCGCGCCGAGCTGGGCCCGGCCGAGGTGGCGCGGCGGTTCCTGCGCGCCACCGGCACCACCGACTTCCTGCTGGACGGCGGCTTCCGGCCGGACGCGCTGACCACGACCGGGGAGTTCGCGGCCCTCGCGGCCGGCCGCGCGCACGACGTCGTCCGGCTGGAACAGGTCGCCGAAGCCGTGATCCGCGGATCGACGGCCGCCGGGTTCGCCGCGGACTTCGCCGCCGAGCTGGGGAAACGCGCCGAGACCGCGGTCGGGTGCAAGTCGATCGCGGCCTACCGCGTCGGCCTCGACCTGGCGGGGGAGCGGCCCTCCCCGGCCGAGGTCGAAGCCGCCGCCGGACGCTGGCTCGCCGCGGGCGGCACCCGGCTGGCCGACGAGGTCCTGCACCGGTTCCTCGTGTTCACCGGCCTCGACCTCGGCCTGCCGGTGCAGTTCCACGTCGGCTACGGCGACTCCGACGTCGACCTGCACCGCTGCGACCCGCTGCGGCTCACCGGGCTGCTGCGGGCCACGCGCGATCTCGGCGTGCCGATCCTGCTGCTGCACAACTACCCGTTCCACCGCAACGCCGCCTACCTCGCGCAGGTCTTCGAGCACGTGTTCGTGGACGTCGGGCTCGCCACCCACAACGCGGGGTTCCGCGCGCCCGCGATCCTGGCCGAGCTGCTGGAGATCGCGCCGTTCGGGAAGGTCCTCTTCTCCACCGACGCCTTCGGCCTGGCCGAGCTGTACCACCTGGGCACGGCGCTGTTCCGCCAGGGGCTTTCGGACTTCCTGCGCGCCGGGCTCGACGCCGGTGCGATGTCCGAAGTGGACGCCGTCCGGCTGTGTGCTTTGGTGGGACACGAGAACGCGAAGAGGATCTACCGCTTGGAGCACGGGTGAACGACCTTTGGGACCGGTGGACACGGGCGATCGAGGACGAGCTGCCCGCCGCGATCGAGCTGCGGCACGCGGTGCACGCCGACCCGCGCGGCTCCGGTGACGAGGAGGACACCGCCCGGCTGGTGGCCGGCGCGCTCGGCGCGGGCGAGGGCACCCGCGTCGCCAAGACCGGCCGCGCGATCCTGCTGCCCGGCGGAGACGGCCCGGTCGTCGCGCTGCGCGCGGAGCTCGACGCCCTCCCGGTGCTGGAGGGCACTCGCGTGCCGTGGGCGTCGGAGAACGGCCTCATGCACGCGTGCGGCCACGACGTCCACCTCGCCGCGCTGGTCGCGGTCGGCCGCGCGGCCGTGCGCGTCGGCGTCCCGCGGCCGATCCTCGCGCTGCTGCAGCCGCGCGAGGAGACGTCGCCGCCCGGCGCGTCCGACGTCGTCGAGTCCGGGGTGCTGGCCGACGCCGGGGTCGACGCGGTGATCGGCGCGCACGTCCAGCCGCGGATCCCCCACGGCGTCGTCGCGGCGGTGCCGGGCCCGGTGAACGCCTCCACCGACGAGTTCGAGGTGACCATGCACGGGCAGGGCGGCCACGCCGGCTACCCGCAGCTGCTGCGCGACCCGATCCTGGCGATCTCGCAGCTGGTCGTGAGCCTGCAGCAGCTCGCGTCGCGGCGGATCGACCCGGTGTTCGGCGCGGTCTGCTCGATCGGCCGGATCCAGGGCGGCGCGGCGGCCAACGTCGTCCCGGCCAGCGCGAGCGCGTTCGGCTCGCTGCGCGTGATGCGGGAGAAGGATCGCGAGCGCGCGCTGGAGGCGCTCGCGGACATCGTGCACGGCACGGCGAAGGCGCACGGCTGCACCGCCGAGCTGGAGATCAGCCCCTGCGAGCCGGTGCTGGCCAACGACCCGGCGCTGGCGGCGGGCGCGCGGCGCTGGCTGAGCCACGCGGGCTCCGACGTCGACGACCAGTTCCGCTCGTTCGGCGCCGACGACTTCGCCCACTACTGCGGCGGGGCGACGCGGGGCCTGATGCTGTTCGTCGGCCTCGGCGACACCGCGGGCGTCCCCAGCCTCCACGACGAACGGTTCCTCCCGCGCGATGGAGCCATCAGCCAGGTGGCGCACGCGCTGGTGGCGGGGTACCTGGCCGCCGTGGAGACTTCAGCGCGGTAGCGCTACGGTGGCCGCGTGATGAGCGCCTACCTCGCGACGATCCCGAGCCCGGACCAGGGGGTCTGGCACCTGGGGCCGATCCCGGTCCGTGCGTACGCCCTGTGCATCATCGCCGGCATCATCGTGGCGATCTGGTGGGGGGAGCGGCGCTGGGCCGCCCGCGGCGGCACCAAGGGCACGGTGGTCGACATGGCCGTGTTCGCCGTGCCGTTCGGCCTGGTCGGCGGCCGGCTGTACCACGTGATCACCGACCCCGAGCTGTACTTCACCGAGGGCAAGAACCCCTGGAACGCGTTCGCGATCTGGGACGGCGGTCTCGGCATCTGGGGCGCCATCGCCCTCGGCGCGGTGGGCGCGCTCATCGCGTGCCGCCGCAAGGGCGTCCCGCTGCCGGCGATGGCGGACGCGATCGCGCCGGGCATTGTCGTCGCGCAGGCCATCGGCCGCATCGGCAACTACTTCAACCAGGAGCTCTACGGCGCGCACACGGACCTGCCGTGGGGCCTCGAGGTCTACCAGCGCTTCAACCCGGAGGACCCGGACAACCTCCTGAACGGCGTCGCGACGGGGCACATCCCGCTGCCGGAGAGCCCGGTCCACCCGACGTTCCTCTACGAGCTGATCTGGAACCTGCTGGTCGCGCTCCTGGTGGTCTGGGCGGACCGCCGCTTCAAGCTGGGCCACGGGCGGGCGTTCGCGCTGTACGTCGCGGGCTACACGGTCGGCCGCGGCTGGATCGAGATGATGCGGACCGACACGGCGAACCACATCCTCGGGCTGCGGGTCAACGTGTGGACGTCGATCCTGCTGTTCATCGCGGCGGTGGTGTACTTCGTGCTGGCCGGGAAGCGGGGGCCGCGGGAGGCGCCGGAGACTCTGCGGAGCAAGGACGCGCCGGGTCCCGACGAGGCGCCGGTGGATTCCCCGGACTCGGATGCGAATTCGGCTTCGGTCACGGATTCGGCCTCGGACTCGGCTTCGGTGGCGGAGCCTGAGCACGCGAAGGTCGCCGCCGAAGCGCCGGCTTCGGCTTCGGCTTCGGCGGAGAAGCCCGCGGCGGACAGCCCGGCTGCCGAAGAGCCGAAGAAGACCGACGAGAGCTGACGGCGTAAGCCGCTGAAGGCCACCATCAGGGCATCCGGGCCCGAGTTCCCGGCTCACGTCCGGCTCGGTCCCGAGCGCCCCAATGTGGCCTTGGTTGCGTCTAACGCACCCAAGGCGGCCTTCGGTGCGTCAGACGCACCGAAGGCCACCTTGGGGCGCTGGCAAGTTGCCAACGAGCGCCGCGAGCTTTCCGGGCCCCGGCTGGGTTTCGAGGTCCGGTAGAGAGCGCCCCAATGTGGCATTGGGTGCGTTGGACGCACCGAACGCCACATTGGGTGCGTGGGACGCACCGAACGCCACATTGGGTGCGTGGGACGCACCGAACGCCACATTGGGTGCGTGGGACGCACCGAACGCCACATTGGGGCGCTGGCGACCGGCCAACAACATCGGATCCGCGCTGAGCAGCCCCCGTTTTCCACGCTACCGGGAGGGACCGACAGTCCCGGGCCGGCGAAAGGCCGGTCGCGGGAAAACCGGCGTCACGAAAGGTCGGGCAGGCCCAGCTCCAGGTTCGGTGCCTGCAACCCGCCGTCGACCTCGAGGATCTTCCCGGTGATGTACCCGCCCGCCCGCGACGCCAAGAAGACCACCGTCGCCGCGATGTCCTCGGCCTCGCCGATGCGGCCCAGGGGCGTCGCCGACTCCATCTTCTCCTTCAGCTCCGGGTTGCCCACCACGATCTCCAGCGCCGACGTCGCCACCGAACCCACCGAGATCGCGTTCACCCGCACCCTCGGCGCCAGATCCGCCGCCGCCAGCCGCGTGTAGTGGGCAAGGGCTGCCTTCGCTGTTCCGTACGCCGCGAAGCCGCGGCCGGACAGGCGGCCCATCACCGAGGAGATGTTGACGATCGAGCCGCCCGACTCCACCAGGGACGGGGCCGCCGCCACCGTCAGCGCGTGGGCCGTCGCCACGTTGAAGCGGAACGCTTCCTCCATGAAGTCCACCGAAGACTCCAGCAGGGGCCGCGGGTACGTGCCGCCGACATTGTTGACCACCAGGTCGAGGCGGCCGAACTCCGCCAGCGCCGTCGCGGCCAGTGCCGCCGCGGCGTCGGGCGAAGACAGGTCCACCGGCACCTCGTGAGCGCGGCGGCCGACCGCCGAAACGCGCGAAGCGACCTCGGAAAGCTGGGAAGCCGTGCGGGACGCGATGACCACGTCGGCGCCCGCTTCGGCGAGGGCCACGGCGGTGGCCGCGCCGATGCCGCGGCCGGCGCCGGTGATCACCGCGACCTGGTCGGTGAGCTTGAACCGATCGAGGATCATGCGGCGAAATGTAACACGTTCTAGTGAGCGGGGACACATTTTCGGTGCGCCGCGTCGGGCCTGTCACGTTAGGCTTGACGGGAGTTTCCGGGCCGTATACTTAGCAGAACGAACTACCGGGAACCCATCAGGAACTACGTCGTTCCGCGCAGCCAGATCGTTACCGTCCGACGTCGCTCGGGGCGCTCTGAACAGGTGCTGGCATGTTTCCCAGGTGTTAAAGTCGCGCTAACAAGCGGGCCATCGTCGTCCCGTGCGCTCCCCGGCCGGTAGCCCGGCCCCGCACGACAAGACGACGAAGGAGGTCCCTTCATGATCTTCTCCGCCATTCCCGGCAAGCAGGGTCTCTACGACCCGGAGACCGAACAGGACTCCTGCGGTGTGGCCATGGTGGCCGACATCCGCGGGCGCCGCTCCCACGGAATCGTCACCGACGGCCTGGCCGCGCTGACCAACCTCGACCACCGCGGCGCCGCCGGCGCCGAGCCCACCAGCGGCGACGGCGCCGGCATCCTGCTGCAGCTGCCCGACAAGCTGCTGCGCGCCGAAGCCGGCTTCGCGCTTCCCGAACCCGACGAGCGCGGCCACCACGCCTACGCCGCCGGCATCGCCTTCCTGCCCCAAGACGCCGAGCAGCGCCGCAAGGCCGTCGAGCTGGCCGGCCGCATCGCCGTCGAAGAAGGCCTGGAGGTCCTCGGCTGGCGCGAGGTCCCCGTCGACGCCGACCGCGCGGACATCGGCCCGACCGCCCGCTCGGTCATGCCGCACTTCGCCATGCTTTTCGTGGCCGCGGACGGAAAAGCGGGCCTCGAGCTCGACCGCCTGGCCTTCTGCCTGCGCAAGCGCGTCGAGCACGAAAGCGCGAACTCCGGCTGTGGCACGTACTTCCCGTCGCTGTCCTCGCGGACGATCGTCTACAAGGGCATGGTGACGCCGGAGCAGCTGCCCGCGTTCTTCGCCGACCTGCGTGACGAGCGGCTGGAAAGCGCCATCGCGCTGGTGCACTCCCGCTTCTCCACCAACACGTTCCCGTCGTGGCCGCTGGCCCACCCCTTTCGGTTCGTGGCCCACAACGGCGAGATCAACACCATCCGCGGCAACCGCAACCGCATGCGGGCCCGCGAGGCGCTGCTGGAGTCCGACGTCCTCGAGGGCGACCTGTCGCGGCTGTTCCCGATCTGCTCGCCGGACGCGTCCGACTCCGCGTCCTTCGACGAGGTCCTCGAGCTGCTGCACCTCGGCGGCCGGTCGCTGCCGCACGCCGTGCTGATGATGATCCCGGAGGCGTGGGAAAACCACGCCACCATGAAGCCCGAGCGCCGCGCCTTCTACCAGTTCCACGCGAGTCTCATGGAGCCGTGGGACGGCCCGGCCTGCGTCACCTTCACCGACGGCACCCTGGTCGGCGCGGTGCTGGACCGCAACGGCCTGCGCCCCGCGCGCTGGTGGCGCACGGCCGACGACCGCGTCGTGCTCGCCAGCGAGGCCGGCGTCCTCGACGTCGCGCCCAAGGACGTCGTGGCCAAAGGCCGGCTCAAGCCCGGCCGGATGTTCCTCGTGGACACCGAAGCCGGCCGGATCGTGGACGACGAAGAGGTCAAGTCGGAGCTGGCCCGGAAGCTCCCGTACGAGGGCTGGCTGCACGCCGGCCTGCTGAAGATCGCCGAGCTGCCCGACCGCGACCACGTCGTGCAGAGCCACGACTCGGTGCTGCGCCGCCAGCTTTCCTTCGGCTACACCGAAGAAGAGCTCAAGATCCTGCTCGCGCCGATGGCCGAGAAGGGCGCCGAGCCGATCGGCTCGATGGGCTCGGACACCCCGCCCGCGGTGCTGTCCAAGCGATCCCGGCTGCTCTACGACTACTTCAAGCAGAACTTCGCGCAGGTGACCAACCCGCCGCTGGACGCGATCCGCGAAGAGCTCGTCACCTGCATGGCGCGGATCATGGGCCCGGAGCGCAACCTGCTGGCCCCCGGCCCGGCGTCCTGCCGGCACCTCAAGCTGCCGTACCCGGTGATCGACAACGACGAGCTCGCCAAGCTCATCCACATCAACGACGACGGCGACCTCCCCGGGTTCGCCTGCAGTGTCCTTTCCGGACTGTATGAAGTGGACGGCGGCGCCGAGGCGCTGGCGTCGGCGATCGAGCGCGTCCGGCGTGAGGCGTCCGAGGCGATCGCGGCCGGCGCGCGCACGCTCGTGCTGTCCGATCGCGACTCCGACCACCGGATGGCGCCGATCCCGTCGTTGCTGCTGGTCTCCGCGGTGCACCACCACCTGGTCCGCACCAAGGAACGCCTGCGCGTCGCGCTGGTCGTCGAATCCGGCGACGCGCGCGAGGTGCACCACATCGCGCTGCTGCTGGGCTACGGCGCCGCAGCGGTCAACCCGTACCTGGCCTTCGAGACCATCGAAGACATGATCGGGCAGGGCGCCGTCACCGGCATCGAGCCCCGCAAGGCGATCCGCAACTACGTGCAGGCGCTGGTCAAGGGCGTCCTGAAGATCATGTCCAAGATGGGCATCTCGACGGTCGGCGCGTACACCGCCGCCCAGGTCTTCGAATCCCTCGGCTTGGCCCAGGACCTGCTCGACGAGTACTTCACCGGGACGTCGTCGAAGCTCGGCGGCGTCGGCCTCGAGGTGCTCGCCGAAGAGGTCGCCGTCCGGCACCGCCGCGCGTACCCGGACAACCCGACCGAGCGCGTCCACCGTGGACTCGACACCGGCGGCGAATACGCCTACCGCCGCGAGGGCGAGCTGCACCTGTTCACGCCGGAGACGGTGTTCCTGCTGCAGCACGCGTCCAAGACCGGCCGCGAAGAGGTGTACCGCAAGTACACCGACGAGGTGCACCGCCTCTACCGCGAGGGCGGCACGCTGCGCGGGCTGTTCGCGTTCCGCAACGGCGTCCGCGAACCGATCCCGCTCGACGAGGTCGAACCCGCCGAGGCGATCTTCAAGCGCTTCAACACGGGCGCGATGTCCTACGGCTCGATTTCGGCCGAGGCACACGAAACCCTGGCCATCGCGATGAACCGGCTCGGCGGCCGGTCCAACACCGGCGAGGGCGGCGAGGACCCGGAACGGCTCTACGACCCCGAACGCCGCAGCGCGATCAAGCAGGTCGCGAGTGGACGGTTCGGCGTCACCAGCGAGTACCTGGTCAACGCCGACGACATCCAGATCAAGATGGCGCAGGGCGCGAAGCCCGGCGAGGGCGGTCAGCTGCCGCCGAACAAGGTGTACCCGTGGATCGCGCGGACCCGGCACTCCACCCCGGGCGTCGGCCTCATTTCCCCGCCGCCGCACCACGACATCTACTCCATCGAGGACCTCGCCCAGCTGATCCACGACCTGAAGAACGCCAACGAGCACGCCCGCATCCACGTGAAGCTGGTGTCCTCGCTCGGCGTCGGCACGGTCGCGGCGGGCGTGTCCAAGGCGCACGCGGACGTCGTGCTCATCTCGGGCCACGACGGCGGCACCGGCGCGTCCCCGATGAACTCGCTCAAGCACGCGGGCACGCCGTGGGAGATCGGCCTCGCCGAGACCCAGCAGACCTTGCTGCTCAACGGCTTGCGCGACCGGATCACCGTGCAGGTGGACGGCGCCATGAAGACCGGGCGCGACGTCGTCATCGCGGCGTTGCTCGGCGCCGAGGAGTACGGCTTCGCGACGGCCCCCCTCGTCGTCGCGGGCTGCATCATGATGCGTGTCTGCCACCTCGACACCTGCCCGGTCGGCGTCGCCACGCAGAGCCCCGAACTGCGCAAGCGCTACACCGGCCAGGTCGAGCACGTCGTCAACTTCTTCAAGTTCGTCGCCGAAGAGGTCCGGGAAACCCTGGCCTCTCTGGGCTTCCGGACGCTCGACGAAGCGATCGGGCACGCCGAGCTGCTCGACACCGACGAAGCCGTCGACCACTGGAAGGCGTCCGGTCTGGACCTGGCGCCGATCTTCGAGATGCCCACCGAGACCCCGTACGGCGGCGCGAAGCGGCGCACCCGCGGCCAGGACCACGGCCTCGAGCACGCCCTGGACCGCACGCTCATCCAGCTCGCCGAGGCGGCGCTGGAAGACGCGCACCCGGTGCGGCTCGAACTGCCGGTGCGCAACGTGAACCGGACCGTCGGCACGCTGCTCGGGTCGGAGATCACCCGCCGCTACGGCGGTGACGGCCTGCCCGAGGGCACGATCCACGTGCTGCTCACCGGCTCGGCGGGCCAGTCGCTCGGCGCGTTCCTGCCGCGCGGCATCACCCTCGACATGGTCGGCGACGCGAACGACTACGTCGGCAAGGGCTTGTCCGGCGGGCGGATCATCGTCCGTCCGGACCCGGAGGCGTCCTTCGCCGCCGAGGCGCAGACGATCGCGGGCAACACGATCGCCTACGGCGCCACGGCCGGCGAGATCTTCCTGCGCGGCCAGGTCGGCGAACGCTTCTGCGTCCGCAACTCCGGCGCCACCGTCGTCGCCGAAGGCGTCGGCGACCACGCCTTCGAGTACATGACCGGCGGCCGCGCGGTGGTGCTCGGCCCGACCGGGCGCAACCTGGCGGCCGGCATGTCCGGTGGCATGGCGTTCGTGCTGGACGTCGACCGCAAGAAGGTCAACCAGGACATGGTGGACCTGCTCAAGCCGACCGCGGACGACCTGGCCTGGCTCAAGAAAACGGTGCAGCAGCACCACGATCTCACCCGCTCCGCGGTGGCGGCCTCGCTGCTCGGCGACTGGCCGCGCCGCTCCGTGGCGTTCACCAAGGTGATGCCGCGTGACTACCAGCGGGTCCTGGACGCGGCGAAGGCGGCGAAAGCTGCCGGCCGCGACGTCGACGAGGCGATCATGGAGGCCGCTCGTGGCTGACCCGACCGGTTTTCTCAAGTACGAGCGCGAAGAGCCGAAGAAGAAGTCCAAGGAGGAGCGCCTGCACTCGTGGGGCGAGGTCTACGCGGACGTCGACCCGGCCGAGCGCAACGAAAAGGTGCGCAAGCAGGCGTCACGCTGCATGGACTGCGGCATCCCGTTCTGCCACTCCGGCGGCTCCGGCTGCCCGCTGGGCAACCTGATCCCGGAGTGGAACGACTTGGTCCGCCGCGGCGACTGGGCCGCGGCGAGCGACCGCCTGCACGCCACCAACAACTTCCCCGAGTTCACCGGGAAGCTGTGCCCGGCACCGTGCGAGGCGGGCTGCGTCCTGTCGATCTCGCCGGCCTCGGGCGGGCCGGTGGCGATCAAGCGCGTCGAGCAGACGATCGCCGACCAGTCCTGGGAAGCGGGCTACGTCCAGCCGCAGGTGTCCGAAGTGGCCAGTGGCCAGCGGGTCGCCGTGGTCGGCTCGGGCCCGGCCGGGCTCGCCGCCGCCCAGCAGCTGACCCGCGCCGGTCACGAGGTCACGGTGTTCGAGCGCGACGACCGCCTCGGCGGCCTGCTGCGTTACGGCATCCCCGAATTCAAGATGGAGAAGAAGGTCCTCGACCGGCGCCTCGCGCAGCTGCGCAAGGAGGGCACCCGGTTCGTCACCGGCTGCGAGGTCGGCGTCGACCTTTCGGTGGAGGACCTGCGCGCGCAGTACGACGCGGTCGTGCTCGCGGTCGGCGCGCTGCGCGGCCGCGACGACACGACGACGCCGGGCCGCGAGCTGGCCGGCGTCCACCTGGCGATGGAACACCTGGTGCCGGCCAACAAGTTCGTCGAGGGCGACGGCCCGCCGTCGGTCGACGCGCACGGCAAGCACGTGGTGATCATCGGCGGCGGCGACACCGGCGCCGACTCGTACGGCACCGCGACCCGCCAGGGCGCGCTTTCGGTGACGCAGCTGGACCAGTACCCGACGCCACCGTCCACCCGGGACGACGAGCGTTCGCCGTGGCCGACCTGGCCGTACATCCTCCGCACCTACCCGGCGCACGAGGAGGCGGGCGAGCGGAAGTTCGCGGTCGCGGTCAAGCGGTTCGTGGGCGACTCCGAGGGCCGCGTGACGGCGGTCGAGCTGCAGCAGGTGAAGGTCCGGAAGGACCCGTCGACGGGCCGCCGCGAGGTCATCCCGGTCACCGACGAGATCGAGACGCTGCCGGCCGACCTGGTCCTGCTGGCGATCGGTTTCGAGGGTGTCGAGGAGATGCCGCTGCTGGACGGTCTCGGCCTGTCCCTGACCCGCCGCGGCACGCTGTCGTGCGGCGCGGACTGGCAGACGGAGTCCCCGGGCGTGTTCGTCTGCGGCGACGCCCACCGCGGCGCGTCCCTGGTGGTGTGGGCGATCGCGGAGGGCCGCTCGGTGGCGAACGCGGTCGACGCGTTCCTGACCGGCGCCTCGGACCTCCCGGCGCCGGTCCACCCGACGGCACTGCCGCTGGCGGTCGTCTGACGTTCGTTCGTCCGAAGGCCCCTCGCCCCCTGGTGAGGGGCCTTCGCCGTTCATCGCCGCGGCGGCGGCTCGGTCGAACGCAGTGAATGACTCATTCCTGGCGCTGGACGCCAGGAATGAGT